>JAHAYB010000201.1 GCA_018384835.1 Comamonas sp. | reverse complement strand
TGCTCAGGTGCAATGCGGTTGCTGATGGCGCAGGCTTCTTCCATGCTGCGGGTGTGGATGAGTGCGCCTCGGTCATTCAGGCTTTTGGCAATGATGGCGGCACGGGGCATTTCCGGCAGCAGACGGTCAACTTGGCGCTGCACTTCTTCGATATAGGCCATGTCAGGGCAGAGCAGAATGCTTTGCGCCAGTTCGTCGTGCTCGGCTTGGCTGAACAAGTCCATGGCGACCCATTCAGCGGGGGTGGTGCCGTCGGCCAGCACCAAAATTTCCGATGGCCCGGCAATCATGTCGATGCCCACCAGCCCAAATACGCGCTTTTTGGCGCTGGCAACATAGGCATTGCCGGGGCCGGTGATTTTGTCCACCTTGGGCACGGTGGCCGTGCCATAGGCCAGAGCGGCCACGGCCTGCGCTCCGCCGATGGTGAAGCCGCGTGTCACTCCGGCCACATAGGCGGCGGCCAGCACCAGCGGGTTTTTCTCGCCCTGGGGGGTGGGCACAACCATGATGATTTCCGGCACGCCTGCGACATGGGCGGGGATGGCGTTCATCAACACACTGCTGGGGTAGGCGGCTTTGCCACCGGGCACGTAGATGCCCACGCGGTCTAGGGGGGTAACTTTTTGGCCTAGCAAAGTGCCTTCTTCATCGCGGTAAGACCAGCTTTCGCCGCCGGCTTTTTTCTGCGCCTCGTGGTAGCTGCGCACACGGGCGGCGGCTGCGGTCAGGGCTTGTTTTTGCGCGTCGGGCAGGCCGTCAAAGGCGGCTTTGAGTTCGGCCTGGGTCAGTTCCAGAGCGACCATGCTGGGGGTATTCAGGCCATCAAAGCGGGCGGTGTACTCCAGCACTGCCGCATCGCCGCGCTGCTGCACGTCAGCCAGGATAGCGGCCACGCGCTCTTCAATGGCAGCATCCTGCTCTGCCGACCAATGCAGGCGCTGGGCAAAGTCCTGCTCAAACGTGGCAGAGGTGGTGGACAGCAAGGCAGGGCGGGCAGTCAAAGACATAGTATTAACACCTATAGCGATAGCGGCAGTGAATGGAGGGGTAAGTTTACACAGCTAACCCCACCTGCACCCGCCGCCCTGCCGCCCCCACAGGCAGGCGTGGGGGAAAGCGCGAATCAGTGCTGCAAAAAGTCCAGCACCATGCGGTTGAACTTGTCGGCATGTTCCCACTGCGCCCAATGGCCGCAGCGGTTGAAGATGTGCAGCTCGGCATTGGGCAGGCCCCAAATCAGGCGCAGCCCCACGTCCATGGGCACAAAGCGGTCATCACGCCCCCAAATCACCAGGGCGGGTGCGCTGATTTCCCCCAGGCGCGGGCCGTAGTCGGTGAATTGCTTGGGATTGGCGGCCAGGCTTTTGACGAAGTTTTCCAGGTGGGTGCGGTTGGCCAGCATGTTGTCCAGGCGGGCTTGGTACAGTTCTTCCGTCAGGCTAGAGCTGTCAAAGACGAAGATGGCCATCATCTTCTTGAGGTTCTCAATGGTGGGCTCGCGGTACAGGGCTTGCAGCAGTTTGATGCCCTCGGTGGGCATGGGCACAAACTGGCTGGGGCCGCCGGTGCCGCCGCCCATCAGCACCAGTTTGCCGACTTGCTGGGGATAGGCCAGGGCAAATGCCACAGCACTATGCCCGCCCATGGAGTTGCCCAGGATGTGGACGCGCTCCAGCCCCAGCGCGTCCAGAAAGCCTTTGAGCACGCGGGCGTTCAGCTCAGAGCGCGAGCCGGTGCAAACAATCGGGTCGCTCTTGCTCCAGCCGGGGCAGTCCAGCAGCAGCACGCGGTAGCCAGCAGCGACCAGCGGTTCGATGTTGCGGTTGAAGTTCGCCCAGCCACTCGCGCCGGGGCCTGAGCCGTGCAGCATGACCACGGTTTCTGCACCGCTGCCGCAGTCGTTGTAATGCACTTGCAAATCCAAGTCGCCCGCTTGGATGCGAATCAGGCGGCTGGTTTGCGCCTCGGTCAATGGGGTGGATGCAGTCATGGGATAGACCCTCCTTCATTCGGTTTGTCTGGTTCAAAAAATCCATCTGCCGCCCCAGCCAAGCGAGGCGGCATTGAGTACGTGGCATTGAGTACGTGTTTACTCCACCAGCTTCCACTGGTTGTTTTCCACCTTAATCATGACGATGCTGCCAGCGTCGTAGCCCGCGTGGTCATCCGCGTTGAGGCTGTACACGCCATTGGTGCCAACCAGGCCGTTGGTTTTTTCGATGCCCTCGCGCACAGCGGCACGGAACTCTGCCGTGCCGGGTTTGGCCGAGCCTTTGAGCGCCGCTTCCAGCCCGTTTTTAGCCAGCAACCAGGCATCCCAAGTTGCACCGGCGAAGGTGGAGCGCGAGTCTGCGCCGTGCTTGGCATCCAGGGCTTGTACAAAGGCCATGCCGACTTGCTTGGTGGGGTGGTTGTCAGGCAGTTGCTCCGTCACCAGTACGGGGCCGGTGGGGATGAGCGCCCCTTCCACATTCTTGCCGCCCACGCGCAGAAAGTCCTTGCTGGTTACGCCGTGCGATTGGTAGATGCGGCCTTTGAAGCCACGCTCGCGCAGCGTGACCTGGGGCATGGCCGCTGGTGTGCCCGATGCGCCAACAAACACCACATCAGGCTTGGCGGCCAGGATTTTGAGCACTTGCGCTTGCACGCTGG
This sequence comes from Comamonas sp., assembly GCA_018384835.1. Lineage (GTDB taxonomy): Bacteria > Pseudomonadota > Gammaproteobacteria > Burkholderiales > Burkholderiaceae_C > Comamonas. The sequence goes on along the minus strand of JAHAYB010000201.1, from coordinate 5,634 downwards.
GGTCGGGGCGGTTGTAGCGCTCGGTGGCAACAATTTTCAGCTTGCCTTCGGTAGAGCGGGTCAGTGCCTTGAGCAGCAGCTCGCCCCACGAATCAGAAAAGCCAATAAAGCCGACGGTTTTTGCGCCGCTAGCCACCATGTCGGCAACGATGCGGTCCACCATCAAATCGGCGGCTGGCTCAGAGCGAAAGACGTAGCTGCGCTTGTCGCCCGAGACATCCAGAGGTGCAACCGACACCATGGGCGTACCTTCCGTATTGGCCACATCGGCAATCGCCATGGCGGTGCTGATGAGGTTGGGGCCAAGAATGGCATCCACTTTGTGCTCAGAAATCAGCTTGCGGGCGTTTTTTACAGCGTTGGTGGGATCGGTGCCGTCGTCCAGCAGGATGACTTTGACTTTTTCGCCTTCCAGGGTTTCAGGCAACAGGGCCAGGGCTTTGCGCGTTTCTGCGCCCAAAGAGGCGGCAGGCCCGGTCAAAGAGGCAATCACGCCAATCTGAATATCTGCCCAAGCGGGGGCAGAGGCGCACACGGCAGCAGCCAAGGCAGCAGCGGTTTTGAGTTTGAAGTTCATGGGATGTCTCCTGGGTTAAAAAAACAAAGTCAGGCAGCCCAGCACAAGCTGGCCGCCTCGGTTGAACATGCTTACTGGGGAACCTGGTGGAATGCGCCATTCAGATAGACCAGCGCCTGGCCGTCCTCGCGCTCGCGCAGGGACAGCACCTCGCACAAAAAGGCGTTGTGCGTGCTTTCGTCAAACACTTTGATGACGCGGCAGTCAAAGCTGCTCAGGGCGTTGTCCAGCGACGGTGCGCCGGTGACTTGCTGGCTCCAGCTGCCGTACCCAAAGCGGGCATCGCCATGCACGTCCTTGACCATGCCGGCAAAGACTTTGGCCACCTCTTCCTGCTCACCGGACAGCACGTTGACGCACAAAGCGCCGCTGTCACGAATGATTTGGTTGGCCACCACGTTCTTGTTGACAAAGACCACCAGCCGGGGCGGCTCGGCAGTCACGGAGCACACCGCCGTGGCCGTCAGGCCCGCCTGCGCCTGGCCGTGGCGGGCGGTAATCAAGGCCACGCCCACGGCGAAATGGCGCATGCCGCTGCAATGTGCCTGGGCGCTGATGGGGGGCAGGGCGGCCAGCTCGGGGTTGGCGCTCCAGTCCAGCAGTTGATTGACTTCTTGGTTCATACCGCGTCACCCTGCCCTTACTGGTACTGGCTGCTGCTGGTGGCAGGCTTGGCACCAAAGGGATTGGGCTGGGGCAAGGGGTTGCCCAGCAGATGGCCGCCCAGCAGGTCGCCAATGTTGTCCTGGTTTTGCGTGATGTGGTTTGCGCCCACCAAAATGTCGCGCAACTGCCGCTGCATGGGGTTGTTCAGCCACACGCCACGGGTGGAGGTTTTTTTGAAAATCATGTGCGCCGCTTCAAAGCACTCGCCACCGGTGAACTGGTTGGTGGCGAAGTGGCGGATACGCGCCTCCAGCGGAACCAGTTGGCCTTTGCTGGCATAGCCCCAGGCTTCATCGGTGTTGTGCAGCACCCGCGCCGCTGCGCCGGTGATTTTGGCGAAGGCTTCGCCCAGCTTGCCCTTGATGAAGGGGTCATTCACCGCTGCGCCCACGGCCTGGTTGATGTTCTGGCGCGGAACCATGTGTTCGATGTACAGGTCAGCCATGCCGCGTGCCATGCCCACAATCACCGAAGACACGGCTGCGTAGAACACGTAGAAAAAGGGCATCTTGTACAGGTTCTCCACCCCGCCGTGCGATTGCTCGTCGTAAGCACCAATCACGTGGCAGCGGTAGCTGGGCACGAAAACGTCTTTGATGATGAGCTTCTTGGAGCCAGTGCCTGCCAGGCCAACAACGTACCAGTCATCGACAATTTCAAAATCGCTGCGCTGAATCCAGAAGGAGCGGAAGACCACCTCGCCGTTCTCTTCCACGCGGCCACCAACAAATGCGCCGCCTGCGGCGTGGTCGCAGCCGCTGGAGGTCAGCCACTCGCCATTCAGGCGGTAGCCGCCCTCGACTTTGGAAACCGTACCAAACGGCGCGTAGGAGGAGGAGACCAAGCGGCTATCGTCCTCACCCCACAGCTCATCGCCCACTTGCGCGGGCAGCAGGCCGACTTCAAAGGGGTGTACGCCCAGCACCATCACGTTCCAGGCGCTGGAGGGGCAGCCGCGTGCCAGCTCCATCAACACTTTATTGAGCACATTGGGGTGCATTTCATAGCCGCCCCAGCGCTTGGGTTGCAGGATGCGGAAAAAGCCCGCTTCTTTGAAGGCGGCAATGGTTTCTTCGGGAACCATGCGCTGCTTTTCGCAGTCTGCGGCGCGGGCGCGCAGCATGGGAATCATGTCGTGGGCGCGTTGGATGATTGCTTCAGCGCTGGGGATGGTGTTGGCGGTGTTCATAAAAAAAGCTCTCTAGCTCTTAAAGAGAAAAAATAGGTGGGAAATCAAAGTGGTATGAATGCCGAATCCATGCCGTTTTAGGGCTTGGCGGTGGGCTTGGTGGTCGCGCTCATCACGCCGTAACCGGCAATCCATTCGTTAATGGGGCGGTAGTAATCGACTTGGGCGCTGTACTCACCCACAGCGGCCATGGCAGCAAAAGCGGCGACCCAGGTGCGTACCTCGTGGGTGGAGCGTCCGGCCAGGCGGGAGATTTCTTCAATATCCAGCGCATCGACTTGCTCTAAAGCGCCGCTGGCCAGCATCTGCATAAAGTGCTTGTCCCATTCGGGGTTGAGCGGGGTCAACCCACATTCGGGCGTGCCAAAAATCTTGCCCGTGGCCAGCGTGCGCGCCTGGCGGGCAGCGCGGAACTCCGGCGTGGGGTTGCGCCCGGCAATCAGGAAGTTGGCAACATCCTCGGTTGCGCCATCAAGCAGCGGCACAGGCGGTTCGTGCGACAGGCCACCCGTGCCCAAAATCAGCACCCGCTTATCCAGCTTGGCAACGAATTGGCCCACGGCTTCACCCAGCTTGCGAATGCGGCGGTAGGGGCCAAAAGGCGGCGCTACCGAATTGATGATGATGGGAATAACGGGGTAGCGCGTCAGGCTGCCAGAGGCTTCTTCCAAAGACTGGGTGCAGCCGTGATCGACTTGCAGGCGGTGGGAAATCGCCAGGTCCATATCGCTATCGAGCACATGCTTGGCCAGCTCCAGCGCCAAGTCCGAAGGGATGGATAGCGGGCCTAGTAAGGTCTTGTAATCGCCCACCGATTCCGCCGCCGTGGCCAGCACAAAAGGCGGCATCAGGTCATAAAACAGGCCGTTGTAATGGTCGGGGGCGAAAATAATAATCAGCTCGGGGTCGAAGGCTTCAACCTCAGCGCGTACCTTGGCCAGGACGGCATCGACTTCGGCTTCAACATCGGCACCAGGGTCATTCAAACCGCGCAGCGGGGTATGCGATAGGCATTTGAGTTGGACGATGCTCACACACTTTCTCCTTTGTTAATTCCTAGGGAATAGCTGGTGATGGAGAGCCTTGGGCAGGGCACATCAACCAACCGCTTTGCACATGTACGAGGCGCAGTTTAGGAATAAGGAGAGGCAAACAAAAATGTATTTCCAAAATGGGCACAATGTGCACACCATTGTTTCAAAACACTTTTATGGACAAAAAGGAGAGGGAAATGCCCATTCCCACCCCCAACAACTACCGCCCGGTGCAGGGCTTGATACGCGGTCTGGACATCCTGCTGGCCATCAACCGCTCCCCCCAAGGCTGGGTAAAAATTGCTGAACTCAGCGCCCAAACCGGCCTGCACCGCACCACCGTGCGCCGCATGTTAGAGACACTGCAAACCCAGGGCTATGTGCGCCGCAGCCCCTCGGACGACAGCTACCGCCTGAACCAAAAAGTGCGCCAGTTAAGCGATGGCTTTACCGACGATGAATGGATTTGCGAAGTCGCCAACCCCGTGCTGGGGGAGCTGCTGCAAAAGCTGGTCTGGCCGTCTGACCTGTGTACGCTGGACGGCGACAGTCTCTTGATACGTGAAAGCACACACCGCTTTAGCCCGCTGTCGTTTCACCGCGCCATGATTCGCCAGCGCATACCGATTTTGTTTACCGCCGCCGGGCGTGCTTACTTCGCTTTTTGCACCCCCCAGGAACGGGCGCAAATCCTGCAACTACTCGCCACAGGCAATGATGAGCAAGCCCGCTTTGCCCGCAACAGCGCCCTGGTGGAGCAACTGCTAGAAAAAATCCAGCAACAAGGCTATGCCAGCAACGAAGGGGAATGGAGCGAACAGCTCAAGGTAGCCTCTCTGGCCGTGCCCATTCGCCATCAGGACAGCGTGCTGGCCAGCATCAATGTGGTGTTCTTGAAAAAAGCCGTCAGCCTGCCCAAGGCGGTAGAGCAGTTTCTGCCGCATTTGCAAGCCGCAGCAGAAAAAATTCAGGCGCATTTGCAGGCTCGGCCTAGTGCGTTGGCTCATGCTTGATGCTTGGCTCTTGGGCAGTAGCTTTAGCGTTTGGTGCTGGCTGGAAAGCAAGACTAATTGGGTGTAATTGGGTGTACTATTGGTTCATGCTGCGAACAAACACGATTGTGGTCACCCTGGATTTTCTGGCGCTAATCTCCAAGATTGACGAGTTCAAGGGCGCTTGGCGTGCCTTGGGAACGCTTGCGCCAGAGCGTTTAACCGCCCTGCGCCGGGTGGCAACGATTGAGAGCATCGGCTCCTCAACCCGGATTGAGGGCAGCAAACTGACCGACCGTGAGGTTGAGCGCCTGCTAAGTAACCTGGAAATCAAACGCTTTGATACACGCGACGAGCAAGAGGTGGCTGGCTACGCCGAGGTCATGGATGTTGTCTTCAACAACTGGCAGGACATCCCGTTTACCGAGAATTACATCAAACAACTGCACCAGATTTTGCTGCAACACAGTGACAAGGATGCTTGGCACCGTGGCCAGTACAAGACCAATAGCAACAGCGTTGCCGCTTTTAACGAGGATGGTCAGCAAATTGGCATCGTGTTCCAGACGGCTTCGCCTTTCGACACGCCACGCCTGATGAGTGAGTTATGCCGTTGGGTGCATACCCAGCGCGAGGTCAAGCAGCTTCACCCTTTGCTGATTGCAGCGGTGTTCATAGTAGTGTTTCTGGAGATTCACCCCTTCCAAGACGGCAATGGCCGAATCAGCCGCGCCTTGACCACCCTGCTTTTGTTGCAGACGGGCTACGCCTATGTCCCCTACAGCTCGCTAGAGAGCGTGATTGAGCTGAACAAGGAAGCCTACTACCTAGCGCTACGCCAGACGCAGGGCAGTATTCGCAGCGAAGCGCCGGACTGGCAGCCGTGGCTGCTGTTTTTTTTGCGCTCGCTGGCTGAACAGGTACGCCGCCTAGAGAAGAAAGTTGAGCGTGAGAAGCTAGTTTTGGCCAGCTTGCCAGAGCTGTCGCTGCAAATTGTCGAGTTGGCTCGTGAGCATGGGCGAGTCACCATTGGCGATGCCATCAAACTCACCGGAGCCAGCCGCAATACGCTGAAGGGGCATTTCCGCAGTCTGGTAGAACAAGGACACCTCAACCAACAAGGCCGAGGTCGAGGGGTCTGGTACGAGCTGGCTTGACAACAGCACCGTGAATAAG
>JAHAYB010000181.1 GCA_018384835.1 Comamonas sp. | reverse complement strand
TTTTTGCTTCAGGTCTTCAATGTATTGGATGGGGCCGCGCACGCCGTCTTGCTCGGGCTTGAAGGCCGCGTCAGGACGGGTGTTTTTGAGCATCGCCAAGTAGTGCATGGGGATGTCGGGGCGGGTGGTCGCGTCAGGGGCGGGCGAGAGGTCGTCGGTGTTGGTTTCGCCAGGTACTTTGAAGACGGTGACGGTGATTTTTTCGGCCACTTTGGGACGGCTGGTGAACCACTCGGCATCGGCCCAGCTTTGCATGACTTCCTTGGCCTTAGCGTTGCCGGCCTTGGCTTTTTCTGCCACGTCGTTGAAGAAGTCGAACATCAGCAGGGTTTTTTTCAGTGCTTCGGCGGCCACTGGGGCAACTTCTGCATCGTCCAGCAGTTCAATCAGGGGGTGGACGTTGTAGCCGCCTACCATGGTGCCCAGCAGCTCGGTGGCTTTGGCTTTGCTAATCAGCTCCACCTTGATGTCACCGTGTGCTACGGCAGCCAGGAAGCTGGCTTTGACCTTGGCAGCGTCGTCCACGCCGGGGGGAATGCGGTGGGTGAGCAGGTCCATCAGGAACTCGGCTTCACCGGCGGGTGGGTTTTTAATCAGTTCGACTAAATCGGCCACTTGCTTGGCATCCAGCGCCAGGGGTGGGATACCCAAGGCGGCGCGTTCAGCAACGTGTGCGCGGTAGGCTTGCAGCATATTTTTCTCCAAAAGGTCAATGAAAAGAAAGGTGAAAGGGTGGGGGGCTTACTGTCCGCCAATGCCTTCAAGCAGGCTTTTAGGCGGGTTCAGCCGAATGGCCTCGGCCACTTGCATTTGCTGGGGGCTCATGCACTCATCGGCCAAGCGTTGGCCGGTTTTTTGGTTCATCAGCATGGATTTGTTGGCAATTTGCAGCCAGATGGCTCCAGCTTTGCTGTCTTCCAAGCGGACGGTTCCGGTGCTAGTCAGCACAGGGGTCATGTGAAATTTGAAGCCACTGCCCGAGACCTCAAACAAGTCGGGCTGTTGGCTGCTAGGCACGATGTTGACATGCTTGCCCAGCTCGCAATTCATACGTCCGGTGTGGACTTGCCCGGCCAGTGCCTGCATGTTGGCGGCAGCAGCGGTAGCCGTAGCCGTAGCCGTAGCCGTACTGGACACTGCTGCAGCAGGCTGGGCGTTATTGGTATTCAAGTCCACACCCAAAATAGCAGCCGCGCTGATGGTGGATGGGGAAAGCCCCGCGCCATGGCTAGCAGCGGTGGTGGCCGCCTGTGTTTGTGTTTGCGCTAGTGCAGCCCCGCTGGCCAGCAGCCCCGCAAAGGCGGTGGTGGCAAACAGGGCACGGGCGGCGGTTCGGTGTTTCATAAAAGGCTCCGACAAGTGACTTTTTCAGGGTACAAAAAACGTGCTGGAGGATAAGGCGAGCAATTTGCTGACGTTTTATCTACGCTCTCTAGTGACTGCCGCTGGGCAGTGCGCTAGGAAAACCAGCACTTGACATTGTCGGGCAAAGCCTGGGCTGTTTGCTCGGCACGTTGCAATACTTGCCAGTAATAACGGTAGCTGGCGCGGTCGTGCAACACGCCTTGGTGGTTGATAGGTGCCCAATCGGCGGCCTGGGCGGCTAGCAAAATAGCAGCAGCCTCTTGCACCGCGTCGGCCTGGGGGGCAAAGGCGGCAACAATGGGGCGAATCTGCGCGGGGTGGATGCTCCACATGCGGGTATAGCCCAGGGTTTGGCTGGCTTGCTGGGCGGCTTGCCCCAGGGCGGCGGTATCGCCAAACTCCGTTACCACACAATGCGAGGGCACTTTGCCATGGGCATGGCAGGCGGCGGCAATTTCTAGCTTGGCGCGTAACACTAAGGGGTGGCTGAACTGGCCTTGCACACCCATAGCGCTAGCGGGTATTGCCCCACCATGGGCAGAGACAAAATCCATCAATCCAAAGCTGATGCTTTGCACCCGTGGATGGGCGGCAATCTCAAAAGCGTGGTGGACGGCGGCGGGCGACTCCACCAACACATGCAGGGGCAGGTGGGGCGCTCCGGCCAAATCCAAGGCGCGAGCGGCTAAATCGGCCTGCGCGGCACTCTCTACCTTGGGCAGCATGATGTGGGTGAGCTGCTCGCCCACCTGGCCGACGATACGCGCCACCTCTTCCACAAACGCCGGGTGCTCCAGCGGGTGTACCCGCACGGCAGTTCGCGCTGCGTGGTTGTCTGCGTGGGCTTGGCGCACTAATTGGGCGATGAGGTCGGCATGGGCGGCTTCTTGGCCTACGGGTGCGCCGTCTTCGCAATCCAGCGTTACGTCGAATACGCAGCGCCCTAGCTCGGCCGTCATCTGCGCCTGTAGCGCCAGGCTTTTGCGCATACGCTCTGGCGTGCCGCTGTAGTGGTCGCACACCGGCAGCGCATGGCTGGTTTGAGCCTGTGCGCCTAGCAAGATATCTTGGGGGTGGAGGGGAGCGGTCATGGGCGGAGGGGATACAAGGGGGGCAACCGTGGGAGCTAAATAAAAGGCGAGCCGTTCAGGCTCGCCCTCAGGGTCGCTTTGCGCGAATTTCGCTGCTAGCGTCCCTGTTCTGCCGTTACAGACAGGGCGGTGTGCGGCTTACAGCAGGTGCTTCACGCCGTCGCGCTCGCCTTCGAGTTCGGCCAGGGTTTTGTTGATGCACTCTTGCGAGAAGGCATCAATTTCCAAGCCTTCAACAATTTTGTACTCACCGTTTTCGGTGGTGCAGGGGAAGCCAAACACCACGCCTTCAGGAATACCGTATTGGCCTTGCGAAGGCACGCCCATGGTGACCCATTCGCCGTTGGAGCCTAGCGCCCAGTCGCGCATGTGGTCGATAGCGGCGTTGGCAGCCGAGGCGGCGGAAGACAGGCCACGCGCAGCAATGATGGCTGCGCCGCGCTTGCCCACGGTGGGCAGGAAGACGTTGGCGTTCCATTCTTGGTCGTTGATTTTGTCTTTGACCGATTCGCCGTTGACGGTGGCAAAACGGTAGTCGGCGTACATGGTGGGCGAGTGGTTGCCCCACACGGTGAGTTTGCGAATGTCGCCCACTTTGAAGCTGGCTTTTTCAGCCAGTTGGGAAGCAGCGCGGTTGTGGTCCAGGCGCAGCATGGCGGTGAAGTTTTTCGCGGGCAGGTCGGGCGCGGACTTCATGGCGATATAGGCGTTGGTGTTGGCGGGGTTGCCAACCACCAGCACTTTGACGTTGCGGCTGGCCACAGCGTTCAGTGCCTTGCCTTGGGCAGTGAAAATTTGGGCATTGGCGGCCAGCAGGTCAGCGCGTTCCATACCAGGGCCACGGGGGCGAGCGCCGACCAGCAGGGCGTAGTCGGTGTCTTTGAAGGCGGTCATGGGGTCAGCGTGGGCTTCAATGCCAGCCAGCAGGGGGAAGGCGCAGTCTTCCAGTTCCATGATTACGCCTTTAAGGGCGTTTTGGGCTTTTTCGTCCGGAATTTCCAGTAGCTGCAGGATGACGGGCTGGTCTTTACCTAGCATCTCGCCCGAGGCGATGCGAAACAGCAGGGCGTAACCAATTTGACCAGCAGCGCCGGTAACGGCGACACGAACGGGGGCTTTGCTCATGGGTGAAAACTCCGAAGGGTT
>JAHAYB010000170.1 GCA_018384835.1 Comamonas sp. | reverse complement strand
TTAAATTCACAACCGCGTTTTAATCAGGTGCTTGAATTAGTACAAAATTTTATTTGGCGTAGATTTATCTTAGGCTTGCCAACCAATGGGCTTAATAAAATTTTTATGAATCTCCATGAAAAGATAGACCCTAAAAACTATCTATACTCCCTACAAAAATCATTGGTGCTACGACAAGGCAGCCAAAAATTCCCTACTGACAAAGAAGTTTATGATGCTCTTTATACTAAAGATTTATATAATATAAAAACAAAAAATAGATCGTACTTACTAGAAAGGCTAGAAAATTTTAATAATCATGAATTTGTTCAAATAGAACAAAACGAAAAAATAACTACAGAGCATATTTTCCCTCAAAATCCTGATCCAAAGTGGAAGTTGGAGCTGGGAGAAAAGGTGTATAAACAAATTCGAGAAAAATTTCTCCATACGCTAGCCAATCTGACGCTTTCAGGCAACAATGGCAAGTTGGGAAATAGAAGTTTTAATGAGAAGCGAGAGCTGCCAGAAGGTGGTTATAAGGATAGTAGGTTATGGCTAAATAGGTTTCTAGCCGAACAGAATGGTTGGGATATCATTCGTCTTAAACAACGCTTTGAGTTGCTGGCAGAGCGATTTTTTCAAGTATGGGCATATCCTGATATTGGAAATATAGCTTTAGCACATCCAGCTTCTGAGATTAGTATATTTGAAGCTGAAGACCCCGTACACAAAAAACTGGATTGCGCTATTTCCTTAGATAGTAAGCTTGAAATTAAAAATTTCACCAAACTATATATCAAGGTAATCAGTGAGCTTTTTGAAATTAGTCCAGAACGATTTTATAGCTCAAGTTTAGGAGTTCGTGTTGGACTGGTGTATGGTAAAAGTCAAGCAAATCAACTTAGAAATGCAATGGGTATTGGTAAAAATTACTTTATCGAAACAAATTTTAGTAGCGTAGAGAAATTTGACCGTATTAAATATGCACTAACAGTATTTGAATTAGAAGATGAGCTTTTTATCAAATACGCAGCCGATTAAAAATCGAAACGCTTCCCAGCCTCAGCCCGCAACTGCTGGCTAATACCCGCCACATCCTGCAAGCTAAGGCGGCCTGCGGCGTGGCGGGTTTGCAATTGCGCTAGCAGGTTTTGGTAGCGTGCCTGCGTCCAGGCGTAGTGGGTGCGGTGGTAGTTGGCCTGGGCTTGCAGCACGTCGGCGTTGATGCGCACGCCCACGGCGTAGCCGGTTTGGTTGGCTTGCCAAGCGGTGCGGCTAGAGGCCAGGGCACTATCCAGCGCCTGGGCTTGCTGCCAGCTCGATTGCAGTTGCAACAGGCTTTGGCGCAGCGCTAGGCTGAGTTTGCGCTGGGCATCTAGGTAGTCGCTGTGGGCTTTTTCTTCTAAAGCCAGGGCTTCTTGCTCACGCGCTTGCAGGGCATAGCCAGCAAATAGGGGGACTTGCAGTTGCACGCCCACGCTGCCAACTTGGCTGTGGTGCTTGTGCGGCTGGCTTAGGCTGCCGTCAGGGTTGCGCTGCTGGGCGTAGCTGGCTTGCAAATCCACCGTGGGGCGGTGGGCGGCTTGGGCTTTGCGTGTTTCTAGGCGGGCAGCTTCTAGGGCGGCTTGGGCTTGCTGCAATTGGGGGTGGTGGGCTGCCAAGCTATCGAGCCAGTCTTGTTGCGCTTGTAGCAGGGTGTCGGGCGGGGGCAGGGGCGCGTCATCGGGCAGGCTCCACGCCTTAATGGGGCTGTGCTGCCCTGTCAGGGTTTGCAGCAGCAGTTGCTGGCTTTGCAGTTCGTACTCCAGCGCTAGGGCTTGGGCACGCACGCTGTCTAGTTGCGCCTGGGCTTCGCGGCTGTCGGTGATGGTGGTTAGCCCCAGGGCAAAGTTGCGCTGCGCTAGTTCGGCCTGCTCTTGCACGGCTTGCTCTAGGGCGCGTTGTACGCGCAGGCCATCTTGCGCTAGCAGTAGCCCGACGTAGGCTTGGGCGGTTTGCAGCAGCAGGGTTTGCTGGCTGGCTTGCTGCTGGGCTTGCTGAACGGCTAGTGCCTGCTGGCTTTGCGCATGTGCCAAGCGCAGCACCGGGCGATAAAGCGGCTGGCTGGCTTGTACGGCCAGGTGGTCTTGGCGGGCGCGTAAGTGGCTATTGGGCAGGGGGCTAGGCAGGTGCAGGCGACTGTCGCTGTACTGGCTGCCTGCTTGTAGGCCGACTTGGGGCAGCAACCCGGCACGGGCTTGGCGCACACGCTGCAGGGCAGCGACTACGGCCTGGTGTTGGGATTGTTGCTGGGCATCGTGCGCCAGGGCTTGCTCTGTCAGTTCCAGCAGGCTTTGCGCGGGGGCTGAGGCGCTGGCTACTAGGCAAAGGCAAGCAGCCAACAAGGAGGAGATGCTGGAAATACTGGGGTGGGCTGAGGGCTGCTGCACAGGTTGCACAGGTGTTTGAGGTTTGCCTGGGGCTTTAGGGGATTTAGTACTGGGCAATGCTGGGGTCGCATTCGAGCGCCCAAGCCGCAATACCGCCGCTGATATTGGCCACCTGGGTGAAGCCTTGCTGCACCAGGTAGGCCGCCACCTGCATACTGCGTGCGCCGTGGTGGCACAGGCAGAGTGTGGGGCGCTGGGCATTGAGTTGGGGCAGGTGGGCGGGGATTTGCATCATGGGGATGTGCAGCAGCTCAAAGCGCGGGTCTTGGGCGCTGAGGCTGGCTTGCTGCACTTCCCAGGCTTCGCGCACATCCAGCAACAGGGGGCGCTGGGCGGGGTCAGAAGCGGCAGTGGCGGGGGGGAGCTGCGCCAGCCAAGCATCAAGCTGGTTGGGGCGGATTTGGTTCAGCATGGGTGCGGGCATGGGCGCGGCTCTGGCTTAAAACGCAAAACGCGAGGGCTGGGCAACGCCTTGCAAGCGCGGCGCAACGATGTCCCAAGGGGTGGTGGTGTGCAGTTGGCCGCCCTTTTTCTCGACGAGGGTCACGCGCATGACGGGCATGTCACCGACGATAGCGGCCAAGCGGCCACCTTCCTTGAGCTTGTCTAGCAGCGCTTGGGGGATGCTGGGCACGGAGCCACTGAGCACAATCACATCAAAAGGCCCATCGGCCAGCGGGTCGGCAAAGCCATCGGCTACGCGCACTAGCACGTTGTCGCAACCGGCGCTGCGCAGGTTTTCACGGGCTGCATCGGCCAGTTCGGGGTCAATTTCTAGGCTCAAGACCTCTTTACCCAGGCGCGAGAGCAGGGCGGCCATATAGCCAGAGCCAGTGCCAATTTCCAGAATGCGCTCATGCGGCTGGATATGCAGGTCGTTGGCAATGCGAGCATCGGTTTTAGGAGCCAACATGCACAGGCCGCGCTCAATCGCAAAAGGCTCGTCGCGCAGAGGGATTTCACAATCCATAAAGGCTTTGTGGTAGTGCTGGGCGGGCACAAAATCTTCGCGGCGCAGGGTGTGCAGCACCTCTAAAACAGCCTCGCCATGCACGTTCCAGGGGCGGATTTGCTGCTCCACCATGTTGTAGCGGGCGTGGGCGGCGGCATCGCTATGGTCGGCCAAGCTGTTCAGGGGTAGGTTCATGGGAGGTCTCCACAAAAAATACCCGCCCGGCAAGGTGAATATGCAGGCGGGAGGTGCCAAGATAGGAAAGCCCCCGATTCTACGGGGCTTCGTGGTGCTTTCAGCGCTTGCCCCCCAGCAAACTCCCCAGCACCCCACGCACCAGTTGCCCGGCTGCGCGGTTGAGCATGGTGCGTGCTTGGGTTCTCACCACGCTTTGCACCAGGCCATCCTTCTTGCCGCCACGAGGACCGGTGCTGCCAAAGAGCAATTCGTTCAGTTCTTGCGCGAGGCTGCCTTTTCCTTGACTTTCTTGGCTGGCCGCTTGTGCGCTGGTTTGTGCGGCGCGGTCGCGCAGCATCTCAAAAGCCGATTCGCGGTCAACCGCTTCTTCGTACACCCCGGCAACCAGGGAGTTGTTGATGATGGCTTGGCGCTGGGCATCGGTGATGGGGCCAATCTGGCTGCCTGGGGGGTGAACATAGGCGCGCTGGGTAATACCGGGGCGGCCTTTGGCATCCAGAAAGCTAACCAGTGCTTCGCCTACGGCTAGCTCGGTGATGGCGGCTTCGATATTCAAATCGGGGTTGGCACGCATGGTTTGCGCCGTGGCCTTGACGGCTTTCTGGTCTTTGGGCGTGAAGGCGCGTAGCGCGTGCTGCACGCGGTTGCCCAGTTGTGCCAGCACGCTATCGGGGATGTCGGTGGGCGATTGGGTGACGAAGTACACGCCCACGCCCTTGGAGCGAATCAGGCGCACAACCAGCTCAATGCGCTCTACCAGCACCTTGGGCGCGTCGTTGAACAGCAGGTGCGCCTCGTCAAAGAAGAAGGCCAGCTTGGGCTTGTCCAGGTCGCCTACCTCGGGCAGGCGCTCGAATAACTCGGAGAGCATCCACAGCAAAAAGCTGGAATACAGGCGTGGCGATTGCATTAAATCGTCCGCTGCCAAGATGTTGACCACGCCACGGCCTTGTGCGTCGGTTTGCATCAGGTCGTCAATGTCGAGCATGGGTTCACCGAAAAACTGCTCTGCGCCTTGGGTTTGCAGTTGCAGCAGGCCGCGCTGAATCGCGCCCACGCTGGCAGCGGCGATATTGCCGTACTCGGTGGTGAATTGCTTGGCGTTCTCACCCACGTATTGCAGCATGGCGCGTAGGTCTTTGAAATCAAGCAGCAGCAGGCCGTTATCGTCCGCCACTTTGAAGACGATGTTGAGCACGCCCATTTGCGTGTCGTTCAAACTGAGCATACGCCCCAGCAACTGCGGCCCCATGTCTGAGATGGTGGCGCGTACCGGGTGGCCTTGTTTGCCAAACACATCCCAAAGCTGCACGGGGCAGGCCAGCGATTCGGGCAGCTCCAAGCCGCGCTCTTGCAGGATGGAGGCCATCTTCTCGCCCACACTGCCGCTTTGGCTGATGCCGGTCAGGTCGCCTTTAATATCGGCCATAAAAACGGGCACACCCGCCAGCGACAGACTTTCTGCCATTTTTTGCAGCGTGACCGTTTTGCCCGTGCCAGTTGCGCCGGTAATCAAACCGTGGCGGTTGGCCAGTTGCGACAGCAGTTGGCATTCGGTGTGGGCGTTCTGGGCAATGCGTAAAGCGTGGGCCATGGTGGGGGTTCCTAGGGTTGTTATTCTGCAAAAACAAGAAAAAAGTAGAATACGCGGTTAGCAAGATTAAACCAAGACTCTAAGGGAGCTTTCGTGGCAGGACATAGTAAGTGGGCCAACATCCAGCACCGCAAAGGTCGTCAGGATGAAAAACGTGGCCGAATCTGGACGCGCATTATTCGTGAAATCATGGTGGCAGCCCGTCAGGGCGGGGGCGATTTAGAAGCCAACCCCCGCCTGCGTTTGGCCGTGGATAAGGCCAAAGCGGCCAATATGCCGGCGGACAACATCAAGCGCAATATTGACAAAGCCACCGGCAACCTCGAAGGCGTGACCTATGAAGAAATTCGTTACGAGGGCTATGGCATTGGCGGCGCGGCCATCATCGTCGATACCATGACCGATAACCGTGTGCGCACGGTGGCCGAGGTGCGCCACGCCTTCAACAAGCACGGTGGCAATATGGGCACAGAAGGCTCTGTGGCCTTTCAGTTTCAGCATGTCGGGCAGTTGATTTTTGCCCCCGGCACCAACGAAGACCAGGTAATGGAAGTGGCGCTGGAAGCCGGTGCAGAAGATGTCATTACCGATGACGATGGCGCGATTGAAGTACTCACCGCCCCCGCTGAGTTCGAGGCCGTGAAAAACGCCCTGGAAGCCGCTGGCCTGGTAGCCGAGCTGGCCGAAGTCACCATGCGTGCCGAGAACAATATCGCCCTGGAAGGCGAAGATGCCGAGCGTATGCAAAAGCTGCTGGATGTGCTGGAAGACTTGGACGACGTTCAAGAGGTCTATCACAACGCCGAGCTGTAAGCGCCTTGGCCTGAATGAAAAACTCCAACTACAACCTTTTTTCTTTTTAATTATGAAAATTTTGGTCATTGGCGGCGGTGGCCGCGAGCACGCCCTGGCGTGGAAGCTGGCGCAGTCGCCCAAGGCAACCAAGGTCTATATCGCCCCCGGTAACGGTGGCACGGCCTTGGCTGGTGGCAAGCTGGAAAATTTGGCCATTACCGAGCCTGCCGCCCTGCGCGAATGGGCACAGGCGGAAAAAGTCGGGCTAACCGTGGTTGGCCCCGAAGCGCCTTTAGCCGCTGGCGTGGTCGATGAGTTTCGCGCCCACGGCCTGAAAATTTTTGGCCCTACCAAGGCCGCTGCGCAACTGGAAAGCTCTAAAGCCTTCTCCAAAGCCTTTATGCAGCGCCACGGCATTCCCACGGCGGCCTACGACACCTTTACCGATGCGGCGGCGGCTCATGCTTACATCGACAAGCTGGGTGCTCCTATCGTCGTTAAGGCCGATGGCCTGGCCGCTGGCAAGGGCGTGGTCGTTGCCATGACCGCCCAGGAAGCCCATGACGCAGTGGATTTCATGC
>JAHAYB010000132.1 GCA_018384835.1 Comamonas sp. | reverse complement strand
CCAGTGGCAGCCCAGCACCCAGTTGGTAGAAACCACGGTAGGCCGCGCCCTGCTGTCGGAAATCCTGCCCAAGGGCCTGGCCTTTAGCAATCTGAACAAGGCGCTGAAGAAGAAGGAAATTTCCAAACTAGTCAACGCCAGCTTCCGCCAATGCGGCTTGAAAGACACCGTGGTGTTTGCCGACAAGCTGCTGCAAAACGGCTTCCGCCTGGCAACCCATGCCGGTATTTCGATTGCAGTGGACGACATGCTGGTTCCCGCGCAAAAGGCCGACATCCTGGCCCGTGCCGAGGCCGAGGTCAAAGAAATCGAGCAGCAATACCTCTCTGGCCTGGTGACTTCGGGTGAGCGCTACAACAAGGTGGTGGACATCTGGGGCAAGGCCGGGGACGATGTCTCCAAGGTGATGATGGACCAGCTCAAGGTGGAAAAAACCATCGACCGCCACGGCAACGAGGTAGAGCAAGAGTCCTTCAACGCCATCTACATGATGGCCGACTCGGGGGCGCGGGGTTCCGCCGCGCAGATTCGCCAGTTGGCCGGGATGCGTGGCCTGATGGCCAAGCCCGATGGCTCCATCATCGAAACGCCCATTACCGCGAACTTCCGCGAGGGGCTGAACGTGTTGCAGTACTTTATCTCCACCCACGGGGCGCGTAAGGGCTTGGCCGATACGGCGCTGAAAACCGCCAACTCCGGCTACCTCACCCGCCGCCTGGTGGATGTGACGCAAGACCTGGTCGTGACTGAGGACGATTGCCACACCTCCAACGGTACGCTGATGCGTGCCATCGTCGAAGGCGGTGAAGTGGTGGAATCCCTGCGTGAGCGCGTGCTAGGCCGCGTGACTGCCGAAGAGGTGCTGCACCCCGAAACCCATGCCAGCCTCTTGCCAGCAGGCACACTTTTGGATGAGTTCATCTTGGACGATTTGGAAGTGGCCGGCATTGACGAAATCAAAGTGCGCACCGCGCTAACCTGCGAAACCCGCTTTGGTCTGTGCGGCAAATGCTATGGCCGCGACTTGGGTCGTGGCGGCTTAGTCAACCTGGGCGAGGCCGTGGGTGTGATTGCCGCCCAGTCAATTGGCGAGCCTGGCACGCAGCTAACCATGCGTACCTTCCACATTGGTGGTGCGGCTTCGCGTGCGGCGGTGGCCTCTAGCGTGGAGGCCAAGTCCAAGGGCGTGATTGGCTTTAACGCCACCATGCGCTACGTTACCAACACCAAGGGCGAGCTGGTAGTGATTTCGCGCTCTGGCGAAATCACCGTCACCGACAATGGCCGCGAGCGTGAGCGCCACAAAGTGCCTTATGGCGCGGTGCTCAATATCAAGCCTGATGAGGCGATTGAGGCCGGCACCATTCTGGCGCATTGGGACCCACTGACCCGCCCCATCATCACTGAGTACGCCGGTAAAGTGCGCTTCGAGAACATCGAAGAGGGCTTGACCGTCGCCCAGCAGATGGACGAAGTCACCGGCCTATCCACCCTGGTGGTGATTGACCCCAAACGCCGAGGCTCTACCAAAGTGGTGCGCCCCCTGGTGCGCCTGATTGATGCCGAGGGCGAAGAAGTCAAAATCCCTGGTACGGAAATGCCCGTGGCGATTGGCTTTCAGATTGGGGCGCTCATCCAGATTAAAGACGGCCAAGACGTTGGCCCCGGCGAAGTGCTGGCGCGTATCCCAGTCGAAGGTCAAAAAACCCGCGACATTACCGGCGGTCTGCCCCGCGTGGCCGAGCTGTTTGAAGCCCGTACCCCCAAAGACAAAGGCACGCTGGCCGAGCAAACTGGCACGGTGTCCTTCGGTAAGGAAACCAAGGGCAAGGTGCGCCTGCAAATCACCGACCCCGAAGGCCATGTCTGGGAAGAGCTGATTCCCAAAGAGAAAAACGTGCTGGTACACGAAGGCCAGGTGGTCAACAAAGGCGAGCACGTGGTCGATGGCCCGGCAGACCCGCAAGACATTTTGCGCCTGTTGGGCATTGAAGAGCTGGCGCGTTACATCGTTGACGAAGTGCAGGACGTGTACCGCTTGCAAGGCGTGAAGATTAACGACAAGCACATTGAGGTCATCGTGCGCCAGATGCTGCGTCGCGTGGTGGTGGAAAACTCTGGCGACACCACCTACATCCAAGGCGAGCAGGTCGAGCGCAGCGAAATCCTCAACACCAACGAGGAAATGCTCAAAGCAGGCAAGCTGCCCGCGACCTACTCCAACATCTTGCTGGGCATTACCAAAGCGTCGCTATCGACCGACAGCTTTATCTCGGCGGCCTCTTTCCAAGAGACCACCCGCGTGCTGACCGAAGCGGCCATCATGGGCAAGCGCGACGAGCTGCGTGGCCTCAAGGAAAACGTCATCGTTGGCCGCTTGATTCCTGCCGGTACGGGCTTGGCCTACCACCAAGCACGCAAAGCCAAGGACAAAATGGACGAGGCCGAGCGCCGCGCCATTGCCGAGGCCGAAGAGGCCGAACTGTCCGGCGCTACAGCAGATACCGCTGCAAGCCCCAGCGTTGATAGCGATGCCGATTAAGCTGCCGCGCTCAACCGCCGCGCTCAACCACGTTACAGCTTAGAAAGCACCCCCCCGCCCCCGCCTTGCTTGCCAAGTGCGGGGGCTTTTCTGTATATGCTTGCCGACTTATGAGTAGTACAGCACCTTTCTTCCCCCCCGCCGCCATGCTTTTGGCCGCAGGCCGTGGCTCGCGGATGCGGCCTTTGACCGACACCACCCCCAAACCGCTGCTAACCGTAGGCGGGCAAGCCCTGCTGGATTGGCATTTGGCCGCCTTGCGGCGTGATGGTGTGGCGCACATCGTAGTCAACACCGCCTGGCTGGGCGAGCAAATCCCCACCTACCTGAACCAGCGCTGGGCGGACAGCGGCCTGCAACTGCACTACTCGCGTGAAGAGCTGGATGGCGGCCAAGCGCTAGAGACAGCAGGTGGCATTGCCCGTGCCCTGCCGCAACTGCCCCCGGCCTTCTGGCTGGCCGCAGGCGATGTGTTTGCGCCTGATTTTGTGTTTGATGCCTCCGCCTTTACCGCCTTTGCCGCCGGTGATGATGTGGCGCACCTTTGGCTAGTGCCCAATCCTGAGCACAACCCTGGTGGGGATTTTGGCCTTAGCCCCCAAGGCCGGGCGCTGTTGCTAAGTGATACAGCGGGCTATACCTATAGCACTATCGCCCTGCTCAAGGCCGCACTGTTTGCCCAGCCTTGGTGTGAGGTGGCAGCGGGCAACCCGCAAGGCGTGGCCGCTCCGCTGGCTCCAGTGCTGCGTGCTGCCATTGCCGCTGGGCGCGTAGGAGCCAGCCTGTACACAGGCCGTTGGGTGGATGTGGGCACACCCCAGCGGCTGGCGCAAGTCAATGCCGAATATCAAGGCTGAATATCAAGGCTGAATGGCAAGCCCACCTGCCCGACTAAAATCTGCGCCCATGAGCACGCCCTTACCCCTGACCTTTATCGACATGCTGGCCGCTGCCAGTGCCCGCAACCACTCCCTGCTGTGCGTTGGCCTAGACCCTGAGCCTAGCAAGCTGCCTCTGCATTGGCGTGGTGATGCCAGCAAGCTATTTGATTTTTGCGCCGCCATCGTGGATGCCACAGCCGACCAGGTGTGTGCCTTTAAGCCCCAAATTGCCTACTTTGCCGCCCAGGGGGCAGAGACGCAGTTGGAGCGCCTAATGGCCCATATCCGCCAGGCCGCCCCCGGTGTGCCAGTGATTCTGGACAGCAAGCGCGGCGATATCGGCTCCACTGCCGAGCAGTACGCCAAAGAAGCCTTTGAGCGCTACGGAGCCGATGCCGTCACCCTCTCGCCCTTTATGGGGCAGGACAGTATTGAGCCTTATCTGCGCTACGCCGGTAAAGGCGCATTTTTGCTGTGCCGCACTTCCAACCCTGGTGGGGATGATTTGCAGGCGCGTACCCTGGCGGATGTGGACGGCCAGCCCCAGGTGTTCGAGCATATTGCCCGCCTGGCGCAAGGGCCGTGGAATAGCAATGGCCAGCTTGGCCTAGTGGTGGGCGCAACCCGCCCGCAGGAAATTGTGCGTGTACGTGCCCAAGCTCCGCACCTGCCGCTGCTCATCCCCGGCGTGGGCGCACAGGGGGGGGGATGCCTTGGCTACTGTGCAAGCCGCGCAGGGCGGGCCAATGGTGATTAACTCCTCACGCGCCATTCTGTATGCCAGCGATGGCGAGGACTTTGCCCAGGCCGCACGTGCAGCGGCGCTGCAAACCCGCCATCTGCTCAACAACGCCGCCTGCGCAGGGGCGGATTTGAGCGACCCGGCGGCGGTATAAAAATATGGCTGTGATGACCCCGGCTGTACCCATGCCTGCCCTACCCCAGTTGGCGCAACTGGCGATTGTTAGCGCCCTGCCCGAGGAGCAAATGGGCTTGCAAGCCCTGCTCACCCAGCCGCGCCGCCTGCGTGTGGCGGGGCGTGATTTTGTCTGTGGTCAGCTTGCCGGTCATGCCGTAGTGCTGGCTTTAAGCGGCATTGGCAAAGTTGCTGCGGCCACCACGACCACGGTGCTGGTGGAGCGCTTTGGCATTCAGCGCCTCATATTTACCGGCGTGGCGGGTGGCATAGGGGCAGGGGCGCAGGTGGGCGATATCGTGGTGGCACAGCAGTTTGTGCAGCACGATATGGATGTGCGCCCGCTCTTTCCCCGCTGGCAAGTGCCCGGTTATGACGCGCCGCTGTTTGCTTGTGATGCGGCGCTAACGGCGGCCTTGCAACAAGCCGCCCAGCATTGCGCCCAGGCGGCGCAGGGCTGGCAGCTCTCTTTGCTGGCCGGTCATACGCCTCAGGTACACAGTGGCTTGATTGCCAGTGGCGACCAATTCATTGTGGCGGCGCAGACCTCGGCGCAATTGCGGGTGGATTTTCAAGCGGTAGGCCAGCCATTGCTAGCAGTGGAGATGGAGGGTGCGGCCATTGCCCAAGTCTGCGCGGACTATGGCCTGCCGTTTGCGGCCGTGCGGACTATCTCCGACCGCGCTGACGATAGCGCCCATGTGGACTTTCCGGCCTTTGTACAAAGTGTGGCTAGCCGCTACGCCTTGGAGATGGTGCAACGGCTATTGCTGCTATTGCCCTCACTTGCCGCGTAGCAATGTGCAATAGCCGTTGCGCTTAGAGCGTGCTTAGGAGGCGAGAGCAGCCAAGGCTTTAGCCA
>JAHAYB010000131.1 GCA_018384835.1 Comamonas sp. | reverse complement strand
CTTTTGGATGGTGTCCATATAGCCAAAGGTGGTGCCAAAAATCAGCTTGTTGCCTTGGCTGGCTAGGTCGCGCAGCACACGCTCGGCATCTGCGCCTTCGGGCACGCTTTCCACGAAGGTGGTTTCTATCTTGTCGCCAAACTCGGCTTGCAGCGCCTGGCGGGCGCGGTCATGGGCAAAAGACCAGCCGCCATCGCCCACAGGGCCAATGTAGGCAAAAGCCACTTTCAAAGCGTTGCTGCTATCGGCAGCGGCTTGCTCGGCGGGGGCGGCTGGGGCGCTGGCGGGGCTGCTGCTAGCGGGTTCTTGCTTGCCGCAGCCATTCAAGGCCAGGGTGGAGAGCGCCGCCAAGGCAGATAAAGCGGTCAAACGGATAAAACTGCGTTTTTGCATGGGTAGATATCCTTGATGAGAAGAATGTGAGTCAGGGAGTTATGGCGTACCGGGGACTTTGCCTTCCACGCCCTGCACGTAGAAGTTAATACCGCGCAGGAAGGCATCATCTGCCACCACGCCATCGGCCAGTAGCTCCTGCCCCTGGTTGTTGCTGATGGGTCCAGTCCACACGGCAAAGCTGCCGTCTTTCAGACCTGCTTTAACGGTTTCAACCTTGCTGCGAATCTCGGCGGGCACGCTGTCAGGCACTTTCACTAAATCCATTGCGCCTTCTTTTACGCCCCACCAAAAGTCACCGCTTTGCCACTGGCCTGCTAGGGTTTGCTCAATCACTTGGGTGTAGTAAGGCTCCCAGTTAATCACGGCAGAGCCTAGGTGTGCCTGGGGTGCGTGGGCGCTCATATCACCATCCTTGCCGAAGGCGAAAGCACCGCGCTCTTGTGCCGTTTTCAGCACTGCGGGGGAGTTGGTGTTCTGGTAGAGCACATCCACGCCACCGTTAATCAGGCTGTTGGCCGCTTCGGCCTCTTTGGGCGGGCTAAACCATTCATTCACCCAGACCACTTTGCCGGTGATGGCGGGGTTCACACTTTGCGCCCCCAGTACAAAGCTGTTGATATTGCGCACCACTTCGGGGATGGGCACGGATGCCACCACGCCCACGACATTGGTTTTGCTCATGGCTCCGGCGACGATGCCGGCTAGGTACGCGCCCTCAAAAGTTTTGCTGTCGTACACCGCCACGTTGTCGCCGCGTTTGTAGCCGGTGGCGTGTTCAAACTTTACGTCGGGCAGGTCGGCAGCGGCTTTTTGCACATATTCCTGAAAGCCAAAGCTGGTGGCAAAGACCAGCTTCTTGCCTTGGCCAGCCATATCACGCAACACGCGCTCGGCATCAGGGCCTTCGGGCACGCTTTCGACAAAGCTGGTTGCTATCTTGTCGCCAAATTTTTGCTGTACGGCTTGGCGCGCCTGCTCGTGCTGGTAGGTCCAGCCGCCATCACCAATAGGGCTGACGTACATAAAGCCCACTTGCAGGGGCTGGGCTGGGTCAGCCGCCTGGGCAGGGGCAGGTTCTGGCGCAGGGCTTGGAGAGCTGGAAGAAACCTCTTCCTTCTGCCCACAGGCGGTTAAGGTGGCCAGCGATACAGCGGACAGCGCCACCATCTTGAGCCACTGGCGTTTGGCAAACAGGGTCATACAAAAAAACTTCCCATCAACAAATGAAAATATGAAAAAGGGCGAGTCGTTACGGCTCGCCCAAGGTAATGAATTTTAGAGCGTGAACACGCGCTTACGCCCCCGGATAAAAGGGCTTGCCTAAAGAGGCCGGCATATTGGCACGAATCCACAGCGGGTTACGCGAAATCAGCACCAGCACCACGATGGTCGCCACATAGGGCAGCATAGACAGCAACTGGCTAGCAATATGCACCCCCGAGGCTTGCAGGTGAAACTGCAACATCGTCACCCCGCCAAACAAATACGCGCCCAGCAGCACACGCGCAGGTCGCCAAGTGGCAAATGTGGTCAAGGCCAGGGCAATCCAGCCGCGCCCGGCCACCATGCCTTCCACCCATAGCGGGGTATAGACGGTAGAGACATACGCCCCCGCCAGCCCGCACAAAGCGCCCCCGGCCATCACCGCCGCCAAACGAATACGCCGCACCGGATAGCCCAGGGCGTGGGCGGAAGATGGCGACTCCCCCACCGCCCGCAGCACCAGGCCGGAGCGCGAGCGGTACAGCCACCAGGCCAGCGCTGCCGCAAAAACCACCGTGCCATACACCAAGGGATGGTGCTTGAACAACGCTGGCCCCAGCAGGGGAATATCAGACAGCAGCGGAATGCTGTACTTGGGCAAGCTGGGCATTTTGGCCTGCACCATCGGCAAACCGGCAAAGGCGGAAAAACCCGCGCCAAACAAACTCAGCGCCAAGCCCGTGGCGTATTGATTGGTATTGAGCCAAATCACCAACACCCCAAACAAACCGGCCAACAGCGCCCCCACCGCCATACCAGCGGCAAAGCCTAGCCAAGTGCTGCCGGTGTAAACCACAGTGGCAAAACCGGCCAGGGCGGCGCACAGCATCATGCCCTCTGCGCCCAGGTTGACGATGCCAGCCTTCTCATTGAGCAGCAGCCCCAGGGCGGCCAAAGCCAGCACCGTGCCCGCGCTCAGGGTCGAGGCCAACAGCAAAGCATAAGCGTCCATTACTGCCCCCCTTTCCCAGTGTTAAGCGCCACAGGCCGCGCCGCTACCCAGCGGATGCGGTATGCAATCAAGGTATCGCAGGCCAGCAGGGCAAACAGCAGCAAGCCCTGAAACACGCCCGACAGCGCCTTGGGCAGCCCCAGGCGAGACTGCGCCAGCTCACCGCCGATGTAGAACATGCTCATCAAAATCGCAGAAAACACCATGCCCACCGGATGCAACCGCCCCACAAAGGCGACGATGATGGCGGCAAAACCATAGCCCGCTGGCACATAGGGCGTGAGCTGACCAATTGGCCCAGCCACCTCCAGCGCCCCAGCCAGCCCCGCTGCGCCGCCTGAAATCAGCAGCGCCGTCCACAGCGCCCGCCGCGAAGAAAAGCCCGCATACCGCGCCGCTGCCGGAGCCAGTCCCCCCACCTGCAAGGCAAAACCCGCACGGGTGCGAAACAGAAACACCCACAGCAAACCCGCCCCCAGCAATGCTAGCAACACGCCGATATTCATACGGCTACCGGCCACCAGTTTGGGAATTTGCGTTACCCGCTCAAACAGCTTGGACTGGGGAAAGTTGTAGCCCATGGGGTCTTTCCACGGGCCATAAACCAGATAGCCCAGCACCAGGGTGGCGATATAGACCAGCATCAGGCTGACCAGAATTTCATTGGCATTAAAGCGGTCACGCAGCAGCGCCACAATGCCCGCCCACAACATGCCGCCCAGCACCCCGGCCAGCAGCACCGCCGCCACAATCCAAGTGCCCGTACTTTTATCCGCTAGCAAGGCAATGCCACCAGCAGCCACCGCCCCCATGACGAACTGCCCTTCTGCCCCGATATTCCACACATTAGAGCGAAAGCACACCGCCAGCCCCAGGGCAATCAGCAGCAAGGGCGTGGCCTTCATGGTCAGCTCGCCCAGGGCGTAGCTGGATTTAATCGGCTCCCAGAAAAAAACTTGCAAGCCCTTCACCGGGTCTTTGCCCAAGGCGATAAACAGCGCCACCCCCACGGCCACTGTGACCAACAGCGCCAGCAAGGGCGCGGCATAAGTCCACAGGCGCGATGCCTGGGGGCGTGGCTCTAGCTTAAACATGGCTGCTGCCCTCCTGCTGTGTGGGCTGCTCTAGCGGCTCTGCACTGGGCATAGCACCGCTGGGCGTTTGCGCCTCCATCTGCGCTAGGTGCTGCTGCACATCGGCATTCCACAATCCACTCATCCATTCACCCAGTAAT
>JAHAYB010000128.1 GCA_018384835.1 Comamonas sp. | reverse complement strand
AACAAAAAAGCCAGTACACAAGGGATGTGCTGGCTTTTTTTATTCCCGGTCTTTATACATCAGGGCGGTAATTTGCTCTGAAATTAAACCCATCATAAAGGTGATGACGCTGCCGGTGTAGAGCAGGGCGCTCATATTGGTAAATTTGTGTGCGTGGATAAACGTCCAGCCATACCAACTGCTGGCCAATAAAAACATCAATAGCGCCACCGGGCCAAAAATTTTCAAGGGCGAAAATAAGGTGCCAATTTTGAAAATAATCAGCAAAAAGCGCATCCCATCACGCCACAGGCGGATATGGCTTTGCCCTATGCGCTTGGCGGCATGAATAGGCACATAGCTAACGGAATAGCCCGCCCGAAAAAACGCCATGGTGCTGGTTGTGGGGTAGGAAAAACCGTTGGGCAGCAGGTAGAGAAATTCCCGAAACTTCTCTGCCCGCACGGCGCGTAGGCCGCTGGTAAGGTCAGCCACAAAGTGCCCGGTCATCCAACTGGCCAGGCGGTTATAAAAGCCATTGGCCAAGCCCCGCCACCAACTGGCTTGCGAGCCTTTTTGCCGCGCCCCTACGGCCATATCGTGCCCCTGCTCCAGTTGCTGGAGCAGGCGGGCAATGTCGGCGGGGTTGTGCTGGCCATCGGCATCCATGAACACGATGATGGGCGCTTGCGCAGCGCGTGCGCCGGTTTTAATGGCCGCGCCATTGCCTTTGCTATAGGGGTGGTGCAGCACCCGCGCCCCGGCGCTTTCGGCCAGGGTGGCCGTCTCGTCGCTAGAGCCATCGTTGACGACCAGCACCTCCACCGTGCGGGGGTCGGGGTAGTGCTGGCGTATGGCGCGAACGGTGTCGGCAATGGCCAGCGCCTCGTTTTTGGCGGGTAACACAATAGACAGCTGCATGGAGCGAACCTGCTTTGCCTGTACTTTGCCGGGGTGGCTGGGGCTGGGGTGGTTAATGGTGGCGGCTTTTCATGGCGCGTTCCACTTCGCGCTTGCCTTCGCGCTCGCGGATGGTGTGGCGCTTATCGTGCTCGGCCTTGCCTTTGGCCAGGGCGATTTCGCATTTCACCAGACCGTTTTTCCAGTGCAGGTTCAGTGGCACGAGGGTGAAGCCTTTTTGCTCCACCTTGCCCATGAGGCGGCGAATTTCGTCTTTGTGCATCAGCAGTTTTTTGATGCGCACAGCATCTGGGCTGATATGGGTGGAGGCGGTTTTTAAGGGCGTAATTTGGCAGCCGATTAAGAACATTTCGCCATTTTTGACCAGCACATAGCCGTCGGTCAGTTGCACCTTGCCTTCGCGCAGGGCTTTGACTTCCCAGCCGTGCAGGACGATACCGGCCTCGTGGCGCTCTTCAAAAAAGTAGTTGAAGGCGGCTTTTTTATTGTCTGCAATGCGCGAAGAAGGTGGTTTAGGTTTTTTAGCCATGGTTTTTCAGCTTGAGCGCCGTGAACGCCCAACGCTTTTTACAATATAGGGTTTTTTGCAGGCTGGTTGCGCCCAACCCAATACAAAGCCGCTCATTGTGGCGTATGTGTATGTGGCCATAGGCCAGTTGCGAGTATTCATTGTATCGGCCTGCCATCGCTCAGCCTGGCGGGCAGCAAACCAGCCAGTGGCTAGCTTCAAGCCTAGCCATTGCGCCTATCAGCCAAGGGAGCTTCTAAAAACCCATGAAATCTGTGAATAAGTCGGTGCTGATTTGGTATAGCCCCCAAGAGATGTTCGCCCTAGTGCGTGATGTGGCGCGTTACCCAGAGTTTTTGCCCTGGTGCTCACACAGCCAGGTGCTGCAAGAGCAGCCCGAGGGCATGACGGCAGAGGTCGGGATGTCCATTGGCGGGCTGCGCCAGTCGTTTGTGACGCGCAATAGCTACGCGCTGCACGACGATGGTGTGCAGCAGTTGCAAATGCAGCTGGTGAAGGGGCCGTTTTCGCGGCTGGAGGGGGCTTGGCAGTTTCACCCCGTGGGCGATGGCAGCCAACGCGCTTGCAAGGTGCAGCTAGCGCTCACTTATGGCTTTGAAAGCCGCACCCTGGCCGCTTTGGTCGGCCCGGTATTTGAGCGCATTGCCAACAGCATGGTCGATGCCTTTATTCAACGCGCCGAGCAGGTCTATGGCTGATAGTGCCCGCGCTATAACTACGACGGCTACGGCTACGGCTACGGCTACGGCTGCTGCGCCCACGCTGCGCGTGGTGCTGTGGCACTCCCCCGCGCCGGGGCAGGTGTGCGAGCAAGTGCTGCATCTGCCCCCCGGCGCACGCCTGGCTGATGCCCTGGCCGCCGTCCACTGGCCTACCGATGCCCCCTACGGCATTTGGGGGCGGCGCGTACCCCTTGAACACCCACTGCACGATGGCGACCGGCTAGAGCGCTACCGCCCGCTTACCGTGGACCCCAAGGTGGCACGCCGCCAGCGCTTTGCCCAGCAGGGGGCGCGTGCCTCTGGCCTGTTTGCCCAGCGCCGCCCGCATAGCAAGGCCGGTTATTGAGGGTGTTTATTCAGGGAGGTGGCGCGGGTCGCCATGCAGGGCATCAGGGGGCGGTGTGCTGCTGGGTACGCGAAATGCCTCTGCCGCCCAAGCGCCCAGGTCGATTTGCTTGCAGCGCTGGCTGCAAAAAGGCCGCCAGGGGTTGCTGGGGGCGAAGAGGCTAGGGCCTGCGCAGGTGGGGCAGGCTACGGTGGGGGCAGCAGGTGCGGCGGCTGCGGCAGCGGGGGTGGTAGAGGTGGCTTGTTGGGTCATCGTTGTCTATAGCTCTATAGCAGTGCTGGTTCTGGTGCGGATATGGGCGCTTATGCCGTGCCAGAGGTGGTCGGGGTAGGGCTGGCATTGTCCCCTCTCGCTCCCTCCTCATGGCTGAGGGCATCCACAGCATCCACTATCTGCCGGTTGCTATAGTCTGAAGAGCGTTGGTACAGCGCCAGGCCAAACTGGGGCAGCACACCAATCAAATGGTCAAACACCGCGCCTTGGATGGCTTCGTACTGCACCCAGGCGGTAACAGCGGTAAAGCCATAAATCTGCACTGGAATGCCCAGCGCTGTCGGCTCTTGCAAGCGCACCATTAAAGTCATACCAGCGGCTTTGTTGATGCCGGGGTGTTGTTCTAAATAGGCTTTGGTGTAGGCCACAAAGGCAGCCATATTGGTGGCTCCAGCATTAGCGGGGTCTTGCAGGAAAGTCGCTAGCAAGGGCTGCTGCCTGGCCAGTCGGCTGCGCTGCTCGTGGCTTAAAACCGCCACCGTGGCCGCATCCAGATTAAGGGCACGCATGATGCGCCGCCCGCCCGATTCAAACATGCCGCGCCAGTTTTTGAAGCTTTCGGTCATCAGCTTCCAGGTGGGGATGGTGGTAATCGTCTTGTCCCAGTTTTGCACTTTGACGGTGTTCAGGCCAATATCGAGCACCGCGCCATCGGCGTTTTCTTTGGGCATTTCAATCCAGTCGCCCACGCGCAGCATATCGTTGCTGGCAAGCTGTACGCCCGCCACAAAAGACAAAATCGTGTCTTTGAACACCAGCATCAGCACGGCAGACATGGCTCCCAAACCAGAGAGCAGCAGCAGCGGCGAGCGATTCATCAACGCCGCCGCCATCAACAGCGCCCCGACGATATAGGTCAGCAGCTTGCCCAGTTGCACATAGCTGGTAATCGAGCGTCCAGGCGCTTGGCCATTGCGCTCACTGCGGGCTTGGTGGCTTTCGTTCAAAGCGTGCAGCAAGGCCACGACGGCTTGCATCAGGTGGTAAATGGTGAATACCGCAGCCAAGTTGCTCAACGCCAGCAAGGGCGTGGGGGGCAGGTGTTGCAGCCAATATGCCCCCAGTTGGATGATGACCGAGGGCACAGCAGCGGCCAGCTTGGTCAATACATCGTCATTCAACCAGGGGGCGTTACTATCGGCACTGCGGCGCAACACGCCCAATACAAGGCTACGTGCCAGCAGCCCTAGACCCCAGGCCAAAACGGCTAAAACGGCCAGCTCTACCGCCGTTTTTGCCCAAGGCTGCAAGTCTTCAAAACCAGCCCACATCACTTCCATGCTTTATCCCTCTTACTTGGGCTTGGCGGGGTAGTCCCCCCAAACGCCTAAAATCCTAATTGTTGCAGCGCAGCGCTGCCCCTGTTCCATCCACTATGACCATGCAAGACCAATACACCCCCTCTGACATTGAACGCAGCGCCCAAGCCGATTGGACCGCGCAGGATGCTTACCGCGTCACCGAAGACCAGAACAAGAAAAAATTCTACGCCTGCTCCATGCTGCCCTACCCCAGCGGAAAGCTGCATATGGGGCATGTGCGCAATTACACAATCAACGACATGCTCACGCGCCAGTTGCGTATGCAGGGCTTTAACGTGCTGATGCCCATGGGCTGGGACGCTTTTGGCCTACCCGCCGAAAACGCCGCGCTGAAAAACAAAGTACCGCCCGCCAAGTGGACCTACGAAAACATCGCCTACATGAAGCGGCAAATGCAGGCCATGGGCTTGGCCATCGACTGGAGCCGCGAAGTTGCCACCTGTGACCCCGCTTATTACAAGTGGAACCAGTGGCTATTCCTGAAAATGCTAGAAAAAGGCATTGCCTACCGCAAAACCCAGGTGGTGAACTGGGATCCGGTCGATCAAACCGTGCTGGCCAACGAGCAAGTCATAGACGGCAAAGGCTGGCGCACCGGCGCACCCGTGGAAAAGCGCGAAATTCCGGGCTACTACCTCAAAATCACCGACTACGCGCAAGAGCTGCTTGACCATGTGCAAGTCGATGGCGAGCAAGCCACCCTGAACGGCTGGCCAGACAAAGTGCGCCTGATGCAAGAAAACTGGATTGGCAAATCCGCCGGTGTGCGCTTTGCCTTTACCCACAGCATCCAAGACCGCAGCGGCGCACTGATTCAAGACGGCAAGATGTACGTCTTCACCACCCGCGCCGACACCATCATGGGCGTGACCTTCTGCGCCGTGGCTCCTGAGCATCCGCTGGCCGCCCACGCCGCACAGAGCAACGCCAAGCTGTCCGCCTTTATCGAAGAATGCAAAAAAGGCGGCACTA
>JAHAYB010000127.1 GCA_018384835.1 Comamonas sp. | reverse complement strand
GACTACCTGCGCCACCGACTTGACGCCGAGCGCCGTGCAGATGCGGGGCATGGCATCGACGCGTGGTGTGGTGCCGGGTGCAGCGCTCTATCCGGGGGAAGAAGAAAGGGGGCTTTGTGGATGGAGTTTCCTCACGCCCTGAATCCAGCCGACGCTGTAGGCGGTCGGCTGGGATGACGTGTTATGCGTCATAGCGGCCACGCGGCAGACGGTACAAGCAATGCAGGCGCAGCGAACTACCATCAGGTACTTGAGGATGTTCAAAGGTGCCTGACTCGTACATGTTGAGCCTTTCCATGACGGCACGAGACCTGGAGTTCCCAACTGCCGTGAAGGACACGATTTCGTCTAGGCCGAGGGACGTAAAGCCGATGCGGAGAGCTCCTCGTGCAGCCTCAGAAGCCAACCCTTTGCCCCAATGCGAAAAGGAAAGACGCCAACCGATTTCTACACACGGCGAGAACGGAAGTTCGGCTGAAGGGGTATGCAAGCCGACGAATCCGATGAACTCGCGAGAAGCCTTCAACTCAGTAGCCCAAAATCCCCAGCCGCGCTCTTGAATCAAAGATTGGCAATGATCAGCGATCGTGTCACTTTCGGCGCGTGTGAGCCGCGCGGGGAAAAACTCCATCACTCTTGGATCTGCATTGAGCGCGGCGAACGGTTTGCGGTCAGCGGGCGTCCACTGCCGCAGGAAAAGGCGCTCAGTTTCGAATTCGATGAAATTAGCCATTTGCCATCGCTACGGAGCTGGCGAATGAGGATGCATAACGAACTAAGGTAAGCGGTGGCTGGAAGCCGTCCGCTTGAGCAACCAGTTAGACTGGTGCGCGGATTGGAATAGGGTGCAATTTAGCTGCTAGTCGTATAAGAGAACTTCTCGTGTGTTTAGTGTCTGTATTGCCTGTTCTACTCTAGATCTAACCTCAATGGCCTCTGTGCAAAGAGTGCCCATTGATATCCGATCTGGGCCGTATCCGATCTCTAGGTTCACAGGATCAAAAATTCTCAGCGCAAACGTGCCCACTTTGGGAGCTTGAACTTGTACATGAATTTCAGAATACGACGTATACACACGCTCTGATAACAGGTCGTCTAGCCGTTCGTCTATGTGCTCCCATGAGTTGCGTACCGCAAGGGATTGAAGTGTTGACAGTTGAGGATTACCCAGAAGCGTTATTAGCGCCGTTGAGCGAGTGGCTGCTTTGTGTGCTCTCTTGCCTTTCCGGTCTCCAAGAAACAAGGAGCGAGACACAGCAGCAGCGGAAGTTAACAGTAGGGTGCAATCGGCGGCAATGTCGATGGGCGGATAGGAGAGGCCATCGTCCACTCCCTGGTTTATTGCTTTCCAATGTGATGCAGCTGCCTTAAGTCGATCAGATGAGCTTGCAATATGCCGGCAACTTAGGTCTGCCGAAAGTAAATGCATCAATGCCGGGAAATTTGAGCTGCGTATGGTCATCTTTTGCCTAGGATTAACTAAGACGTGTTTTTGCGAAAAGCCTAACGCTCAGCATCAGCGGCGGTGCGCAGCGCCGTCCGCTGGATGCTGTTGTTAGGCAGCATGTATGGGGCCACACTCGCCCTGCCTGATCAGGCCGGTGCCACTCATGCTCAGATTGCCGGTT
>JAHAYB010000121.1 GCA_018384835.1 Comamonas sp. | reverse complement strand
CTCCACCTCACGTTCTTTTGCGGCCTTTTCCAGCGTTTCCAATAACCAATGATGGTCGTACCGGCTATCAAACAAGCTGGTATCCAGATAGCCATGCGGGCCGTAGTGTTCGGCCAGCGTATTGGTCAACTGGGCACGTAACGCCACTTCCAGGCGCTCAATGGCATCCAGAAGTAGCAGGCGGAGTTCCCGGTCAAATACATACAGCCCCAGCACATCATCAAAACCGATTTTCGGCAGGAAACAATGCGCTGGTGCATTCGGGGTATAGAACGGTCGGGTGTAGGCGGACAGACGGAAGTAGCTGATGTTGCTCAGGTAATGCCGGGCACGCGCTTCGTCGGAGATAGCCAGCCCCCGCTGCCGCAGGGTGTCAAGATGCTGATCGATGGACTGGGCAGGCTTGTCGAAGAGGGTCATCGGCAAGCTCCAGAAACAAAAAACCCGCCAAAGTGTGCATCGTGGAGAGGCATGGCGGGTGTGTTGCCGCAGATTTTATGAGCTTGACACAGTTCGGTCAAGCCAAAAAAAGTAACCCCCAATGGTGCGCAGAGCTGACGGGATGCGTTGGGGGTGTTGTTGCCGCGAATTGTACGAACAGAAGCCATGCACACCAAGATCATGCGGTGACCTCGCCCAGTAGGCGGACGATGTCGGCCTCCAAAGCCTTGATTTCGCTCTCGATCACGGCCAGTTCGCGGGGTGGTTCATAGCGGTAGAAGTGCCGGTTGAGCGGGATTTCATAGCCGACTTTGGTCTTTGTGTGGTCGATCCATGCATCCGGCACATGGGGCAACACCTCGCGCTCGAAGTAAGCTTGGATGCTCTCCCTCAAGGGCACGTTTTCGGTGTCTCGCAGTTCGGCATCCGGCTCAGCAACACCCTCGCGGTTGCGGCAGATTTCGGCGGTTTCGTCGCGCTCACTCAGGGCGCTGACCACGGCCTTGAGTTCCGGGGCGGACAGACGCACACCCCGCTCACGGTCCACCGGCTTGAGGCGATCCAAAAACACCTTGCGGTCATTGATTTGCTCGGGGTGGCGCTTGGCAAAGTCGGCCAGCAGGTCGCGGATTTGCTGCTGGCGCTGCTCACCAACGGCAATGTTGGCTAGGCGCGCGGCTTCGTCCTTCTTGTTACTGCTGGCCAGATTTTTGAACGCGGTTTCATCTTCCAGGCGGGCCAATCGTTCTTGCGTAGCATGGAAGTTCAGGCGCAAGGGGCGTTCGACGGTGATCTTGTGGTAACCGAAGTCTTCGTTGTCGAACACCTTGCTGACCACGAGCTGCTTCCACTGCTGGCCTTCGGGGGCATCGGCTATCGGTGCGGCGTTGCTGACAATGACAACCTTGCCATCCTTGTCGAACAGCACCCAGCGGCTGGCACCGTCCTCAAACTGGCCGTGCAAACCAGTGATGTCGCCAATGTAGTCAGGGTCTTTTGGCTTATCGCTGGGGTCGCCAATGCGGCGGCGCTTGTTGCCGAGGCTTTTCTCCATTGGCACCCAGTGGTTGCGGGCGTCAATCAGCTGCACCTTGCCCTTGCGGTGCGCTTCTTTGTGGTTGGTCAGAACCCAGATATAGGTGCTGATGCCGGTGTTGTAGAAGAGCTGGTCGGGCAGCGCGACCACAGCTTCGAGCCAGTCGTTTTCGATGATCCAGCGACGAATCTCTGATTCGCCCCCACCGGCATCACCTGTAAACAAGGGTGAGCCATTGAACACGATGCCGATGCGACTGCCGCCTTCGGACGCCGGGCGCATTTTGTCGATCATGTGTTGCAAAAACAGCAGCGCGCCATCGTTGATGCGCGGCGTGCCTGCACCGAAGCGCCCCTGATACCCCAGGGTGTCGCGCTCGTGCTCGATGTAGCGTTGTTGCTGCTTCCACTCCACACCGAAGGGCGGATTGGCCAGCATGTAATCGAAACTGCGCTTCTGCCCCTGCTCGTCACGGGCATGGGCGTCCTTGGTAAAGGTGTCGCCCAGCGCGATGTTGTCGGCATCCTCGCCCTTGATGAGCATGTCGGAGCGGCAAACAGCCCAGGCTTCGTCATTCCAGTCCTGCCCGTAGAGCAAGGGGTTAGCCTCGCTGTTCAGGTCACGGATGTATTTTTCGGCCACCGAGAGCATCCCGCCCGTACCACAGGCAGGGTCGTAGATGGTTTTGACCACGTGGCTGCGGCGCAGGTCTTGTTCCGGCGTGAGCAGCAGGTTGACCATCAACTTGATGACTTCGCGTGGCGTGAAGTGCTCCCCGGCCTCTTCGTTGGATTGTTCCGCGCCGATCCGGATCAGCTCTTCAAACACGTAGCCCATCTGCATGGCCGCTTGGTCGGCAGACAAGCCGGAAAAGCTCAGATCGAAGGTGGCGAACTTCTGGATGACTTGGAACAGCAGGTTCTTTTCGGCCATCTTACTGATCTGCTCACCGAACTTGAAGTGATCAAAAATGGCGCGGATGTTGGGCGAGTAGCTGTTGATGTAGCTGTTGAGGTTGGGCGCGAGGTTGCTGGGGTCGTCCAGCAGAGAGTTGTGCCCTTTTTGTGAGGGGGCCAGTTCCAGCTTGGATAGGTTGTAGAACGGGTAACCCGTGGCCGACTGCATCACGCTACGGATGATGCTTTCGGGCTTGCCTTTGTATTGGTTGAAAGTTTCCAATGCCTGGGTCTTGGTGGGGGCCAGCAGGTAATCGAAACGGCGCAAGACGGTGAGCGGCAAAATGACTTTGCGGTATTCGTTACGTTTGTACGGCCCGCGCAGCAGGTTGCAGATGCTCCAAATGTCATTGGCAAGCTGGCGGTGGGTTTCTGTATTCATTCGCTCGTTCCGTATCTATTGGGGTCGTGACTATGACCTGTGATTTCGATTAATCTAGCACCACCAAAACAGAGTCTTCCACCATGCGCAATATGCGCGACAGATTGGGTAATTTCCGCTGGGTTAGTTCAGATAGCTCCGCTAGTGAATTTGGCTTGCGCTCATGGAGCAAACGCAACATTACGCGGTTGTCTTCCAGTAGTACGGCAGGCACAGTTGCCATGTACGGAAAACACGCTTTCAGAGCAAAGCACCCAAGGCCTTCTGCGACCGGTGCATCTGCACGCCTGATACCCACAACGCAGCGTTTCATCGAGCGTCATCTGATGGTTGGATCATAGGACTAGAAGTGTATCAATGTGGCACAACTATAAAGAGTGAATTGGCTTGGCTTCATTCGCTCCGACTGAGCTTCAATTTCAAGTTTGAAAGGATGAACTTCGGCACTCATCCATCAAATGACCGGTTTTCTAGAAATGCGACCGGCGGCTCAGGGTCGATAGCACCGCTTCAACGCATGCAAAAGAGGTCGTTCTGACTGGGGCTGTTTTCATGATGTTGTCCCCGTATTCCCGTCCCCGTCCTAGTCGCAATAAAGCGCCTGGTCCATCGCCGGTTCCTGGCGCACTTGTGCAGCCCGCTGCCTCCTGAACTCCCGAGGCGAACGCATTTTCAACGATGAATGCGGATGCACCTCGTTGAAGTGCTCGAAGGCGGACGACAACTGTGCCAACAC
>JAHAYB010000103.1 GCA_018384835.1 Comamonas sp. | reverse complement strand
GGGTCAATGCCGCGCAGTAGCACGCCCTTCATATCGTCGCCACGCGCTAGCAGTGCTTGGGCGGCTACAAAGGGTGCTGCGCCCAGCACTTCCGGGTGGCGCTTGGCGCGTTGCATGGCATCTCGCACATCCTGCATGGCTTGGCCGTTGGGGGCGAAGACTTCAATGTGCGAGACCACGCTTAACATGCGGTCGCGCACCTCTTTTTGAAAGCCATTCATCACACTGAGCACGATGATGAGCGCCGCCACCCCCAGCGCAATGCCCAGCATGGACACGCCCGAGATAAAAGAGATAAAGCCGTTACGCCGCGAGGCTCGCCCGGCGCGGGTGTAGCGCCAGCCCAGGGCAATTTCATAAGGTATTTGCATAGCGGGCAGATTGTGCACCAATCGCTGCGCGAGGCAGGCCGTAGGCACAGGCAGCGGCCAGAGGCATGGATAGGCGGGGGATAATGCCAGCTTCCCTTTGCACCCTTTGCCTGACTGCCCAGCACCTGCTGGGCAAGGCGTTTTCGCTGCTTTTTCAATGACCAATCCAGAGGCCAATTCATGAGCACTACCTCCTCCACCGCCACGACCGCTATTCGCCAGCAAGACCTGATTGACTCCATTGCCGGGGCTTTGCAATACATCAGCTACTACCACCCTGCGGACTACATCCAGCACCTGGCGCGCGACTACGAGCGCGAACAAAGCCCCGCCGCTAAAGATGCCATGGCGCAAATCCTGACCAACAGCAAGATGAGCGCCTATGGCCACCGCCCTATCTGCCAGGACACGGGCATCGTCAACGTCTTCCTGAAAATTGGCATGGACGTGCGCTGGGAAGGCTTCACCATGGGGCTGGAAGATGCCATCAACGAAGGCGTGCGCCGCGCCTACAACCTCCCCGACAACAAATTACGCGCCAGCGTGGTCGATGACCCGCACTTTGCCCGCAAGAACACCAAGGACAACACCCCCGCCGTCATCTTCACGCAAATCGTGCCCGGCAACACGCTGGACATTACCGTAGCGGCCAAAGGCGGCGGCAGCGAGAACAAATCCAAAATGGTGATGATGAACCCCAGCGATAGCCTGGTGGACTGGGTGCTGAAAACCGTGCCTGAAATGGGCGCGGGCTGGTGCCCCCCCGGCATGTTGGGCATTGGCATTGGCGGCACCGCAGAAAAAGCCGTGCTGCTGGCCAAAGAAAGCCTGATGGAAGACCTCAATATGTACGAGTTGCAGCAGAAATCTGCCAAAGGCGAAGCACTCACCCAGGTGGAAGAGCTGCGCCTGGAGCTGTACGAAAAAGTCAACGCCTTGGGCATTGGGGCGCAGGGTCTGGGCGGGCTGTCCACCGTGCTGGATGTCAAAATCAAGATGTACCCCACCCACGCTGCCAGCAAGCCCGTGGCCATGATTCCTAACTGTGCGGCCACACGCCATGCCCACTTCGTCATGGATGGCAGCGGCCCCGTCTATCTGGAAGCGCCCAGCCTGGATCTGTGGCCCCAAGTCGATTGGACACCCAACACCGAAACCAGTAAACGTGTTGACCTCAACGCCCTGACCAAAGAAGAAGTGGCAAGCTGGAAGCCCGGCCAAACCCTGCTCTTGAACGGCAAGATGCTGACGGGTCGCGATGCCGCGCACAAGCGCATTCAAGACATGCTGGCCAAGGGCGAGAAGCTGCCCGTTGATTTCACCAACCGCGTGATTTACTACGTGGGCCCCGTAGATGCCGTGGGCGACGAGGCCGTTGGCCCCGCAGGCCCGACCACCGCCACACGCATGGACAAGTTCACCGACATGATGCTGGAGCAAACCGGCCTGATTGCCATGATTGGCAAGGCCGAGCGCGGCCCTGTCGCCATCGAAAGCATCAAAAACCACAAGAGCGCCTACCTGATGGCGGTGGGTGGTGCGGCCTATCTGGTATCCAAAGCCATTAAGCACGCCAAGGTGGTGGGCTTTGAAGACCTGGGCATGGAAGCCATCTACGAGTTTGACGTGGTGGATATGCCCGTTACCGTGGCAGTCGATGCAGGCGGCACCAGCGCCCACATCACCGGCCCGGCTGAGTGGAAGGCGCGTATCGCGGCTGGGGACTTCCAGGTGGTATCGAGCATTAGCAAAAGCAAATAAATGCGTCCATAAATGCGTCCATAAATAAAACGCAAACACCAAACAGCCGCCCTCTCCGTTGCGCAGAGGGCGGCTGTTTTATTTTCATGAGAGCACGGTGGGTTTTTTTATGGGGTTTATCAGATTTATCGGCTGGCTTGGCTTGCCATAAACTGCCCAAGCTGCACCGCCTGGCCGGGCAGCCAGTGGGGGTTAAATTGCAGCGCCGCCTTGCGTGGCATCAGCAGCACCACGGTGGAGCCTAAGAGAAAGCGCCCCATCTCCTCGCCCTGGCGCAGGGTAATGGACTGCTGCTGTTGCACATAGTCCCAACTGCGCACATGCCCTGGCCTGGGCGGGTTGACTTGGCCATGCCAGACTGTTGCCATGCTACCCACCACGGTAGCGCCCACCAGCACCAGCACAAACGGGCCACTAACCCCCTCAAACAGGCAGACCACCCGTTCATTGCGGGCAAATAGCCCCGGCACCGCCTGCGCCGTTGCGGGGTTGACGGAAAACAGCTCCCCAGGCACATGCACCATGCGTAGCAAGCGCCCCTCACAAGGCATGTGGATACGGTGGTAATCGCGTGGGCTGAGGTAGATGGTGGCAAATTGCCCATCGGTAAACTGCGCTGCTAGCTCGGCATCGCCGCCCAGCAACGCCTGGGTGCTGTAACTATGGCCTTTGGCTTGGAAGATTTGGTCGCCTGCAATCGGCCCAAATTGGCTAATGGCACCATCGACGGGGCAAATCCAATCGGCATTGGCCAGCGGGCGCACCCCTGGGCGCAGGGCGCGGGTAAAAAAGGCGTTAAAACTGGCATAGGCGGCGGGGTCAGGCTCTAGCGCCTCGGCCATATTGACGCGGTAGCGGCGGATGAACCAGCCAATCACCGCCGTCGTCAGCTTGCCGCCTTGCCAAGCGGCCAAACGCCCCATGAATGTGCTCAGTGCCCGCTTGGGCAGGAGGTATTGCAACCAGATGGCCAGGCGCTTACCCACGGTTAGAAGCCTTCCTCCAGCGCCAGCTCTTCCTCAGTGCGGATACGCACCAAGAACCAAAAGCCCTTGGCCCGGTCGGCCTTGACCAGTTGGGAGCGCACCTTCACCAAGTGCGGCGAGGGCATGGCAATGCCATAGTGCTTGGGCATATTCAAAATGGAGCCGTGCGAGGGCATTTTCCAATACTGGTCAAAGCTGGCGTGGTAGGCCACGGCATCGCACCAGCCCGCCCGCTGCACAATGTCGCGCTGCGCGGTGGTGATGTCTCTGCCGCAGCCCTCGCCCAGCTTGTCAACCAGCATGAGGTTTTGCGCAGTGGGCGGAACGTGCAGCCACATCTGGCTGCCTGGGGCAAACTCATCGACCACCACGGGGGTGGTTTGCTCTGCTTGGTTGCCGGAGCCATCTTCTGCGCGACCCATGTAGCGGCGAGGGGTTTGCAATTTATCTTGCTCGGATTTGTGGTCAGTAGTCATCTTGTTTCGTCTTTCTGGCCTGCAAGGGCCTACATCAAAATATGCTCGGCATCGTTGC
The DNA here is from genome assembly GCA_018384835.1 of Comamonas sp. Taxonomy (GTDB): domain Bacteria; phylum Pseudomonadota; class Gammaproteobacteria; order Burkholderiales; family Burkholderiaceae_C; genus Comamonas. Next base: position 11,043 of record JAHAYB010000103.1, on the reverse strand, counting down.
TGCCGCCCAAAATTACATAGTTCACGCGGCGAATATCTTGCAATTGTGTACCGCCAGCGTAGCTGATGGAGCTTTGCACATCTTGCTCCATTTCCTGCAAAGTATGCAGCAATGGTCCCTTAATGGGTTCCAAAATACGCTTACCCTCTACGTGTTTGTACTCGCCTTTGTTCAAATCGCTGGCCGAGCCGTAGTACTCCTTAAAGCGCTTGCCATCGACTTGCACCGTCTGCCCTGGCGACTCCTCATGCCCGGCAAATAGCGCACCTGCCATGACCATGCTGGCACCAAAGCGAATGCTTTTCGCAATATCGCCGTGGCTGCGAATGCCCCCATCGGCAATGATGGGCTTGGTGGCTACGCGGGCACACCACTTGAGCGCCGACAGTTGCCAGCCGCCTGTGCCAAAGCCGGTTTTCAGCCGGGTAATGCACACTTTGCCCGGACCAATGCCCACTTTGGTGGCATCTGCGCCCCAGCTCTCTAGGTCAATGACCGCCTCTGGCGTGCCGACATTGCCAGCAATCACAAAGGCTTGGGGCAGATGTGTTTTGAGGTAGGCCAGCATATCTTTAACGCTTTGGGCATGGCCATGGGCAATGTCAATGGTGATGTACTGCGGGCACAGGCCAGCGGCCACAAAGGCATCTACGGTTTCGTAGTCCGCCTGCTTCACCCCCAAAGAGATAGAGGCAAACAAGCCGCTTTGCTGCATCGAGCGGGTAAAGGCCAAGTTGTCCACATCAAAGCGGTGCATGACGTAGAAGTAACCGTTTTGCGCCAGAAAGCGGCAAATCGAGGCATCCACCACGGTTTTCATATTGGCGGGAACCACCGGCAGCTTAAAGCGCATCGCCCCCAGTTGTACGCTGGCATCGCACTGGGAGCGGCTCTCTACGCGGCACATGCGCGGTAGCAGCAGGATGTTGTCGTAGTCAAAAATTTCCATCGGTGCATCGCTCCTTCAAAAAAATCAGTCGCCGGCATCACCCCGCCGTCATCAGACAGGGGCGCATATTTTACCTACGCCCTAGTTGTCAAAAGGGCATAAGGGCAAGGCTACTGTAAGCCTCGGCATTTATGGCGCTCTTGTCTCTTGTCACCAGAGCAGTGTTTTTAGAGCGCTAAGGCGCTCAAGGCCATGAGCGCTTGTAGCTGCACTTGCCCCAGCACCATTTGCAGTACCTGCAAGCCAATCAAGGCCACCAGGGGCGATAAATCAATCCCACCCACCAGGGGAATAACGCGGCGCAGCGGGCGCAGCACAGGTTCAGACAGCCGCGCCAAAATGCTGGCAATGGGCGCGTGCGGTTGCACCCAAGAGAGGATGGCATACACCAGCAAAATGCCAATGCAGCCGGTAATCACCAAGCGCAGCAGCCCAAAAAAAGCCAAACCCAGCACTAAAAGCACGCTGCTGCTTGCCCCGGTCATCAGCCACAGTACCAGGTAATGCACCAGCTCCACCAGCAAAGCCGCTAGCAGGCTGGACGAGTCGGTACGCCCACCTGGGCGCAGAACACGGCGCAGCGGCAGTACCAGCCAATCCGTCAAAGCAAACACCAACTGCCCCACCGGGTTCTGAAAGTTGATGCGCTGCCACTGCATATACCAGCGCAACAGGCTTGCCCCGGCCACAATGCCGCACACTACCTCCAGCAAAAAACGCACAATTTCCATTCCCATAGGGCTTCACACTCCTTGCAGCAATCCCATGCTTATCAACTAGGGTTATTAACTGGCACCCATAACCACAAAACCAAGAGCGCCATTGTGCAATGCAAAAAAATTAGAATCGCCGGTTTGCTGCAAATTTCCCTGTCACTGATTGACAAAGCGCAGCCCCACCCCTGTTGTGACGAATTGAACGCCCCCATGTCTGAAGAAAATCTCCAAGCCGCTGCCCAGCAGGCCAGTCCCCAAGAAGAAAACAAACTCATTGCCGAGCGCCGCGACAAGCTCAGAGCTTTGCGCGAGCAGGCCAAAGCCCAAGGCACCGCCGCCTTCCCCAACGACTTCAAACCCCAGCACCGCGCCGCTGCCCTGCAAACCCAATATGGCGAGCAAGAGGGCGAAGCACTGGAAGCGCAGGCGCTGGCCGTCAGCGTGGGCGGGCGCATGATGCTCAAGCGCGTCATGGGCAAGGCCAGCTTTGCCACGGTGCAAGATGCCACAGGCCGCATCCAAATCTATATCACCCGCGACGCAGTGGGCGAAGCGGTCTATGCCGACTTCAAAAAGTGGGACTTGGGCGACATCATTGCCGCCGAAGGCACGCTGATGAAGACCAAAACCGGTGAGCTATCCATCAAAGCCACCAGCATTCGCCTGCTCACCAAAAGCCTGCGTCCCCTGCCCGACAAATTCCACGGCATGGCCGACTTGGAACAAAAAGTACGCCAGCGCTACGTCGATTTGATGATGGACGAATCCGCCCGCCAGCGCTTTGTGGCGCGTAGCAAGGCTGTGGCCGGTATTCGTGAATTTATGGTGGCGCATGACTTTTTAGAAGTCGAAACCCCCATGCTGCACCCCATCCCTGGTGGTGCCAACGCCAAGCCCTTCATCACCCACCACAACGCGCTAGACCAAGATATGTACCTGCGCATTGCACCAGAGCTCTACCTCAAGCGCCTGGTGGTGGGCGGCTTTGAGCGCGTGTTTGAAATCAACCGCAACTTCCGCAACGAAGGCATTAGCGTGCGCCACAACCCTGAGTTCACCATGATGGAGTTCTACGCCGCCTGGTGGAATTACCGCGACCTGATGGACTTTACCGAAGCCTTGGTGCGCGATGCCGCCATGAAAGCCGTGGGCACGCTGGACTGCACCTACGCGGGCAAGCCCGTCGATTTGGCTGCACCGTTTGAGCGCCTGACCATGCCCGAGGCCATCGTCAAATACACCGAGGCGGGTGAGAACGTCAGCAACCGCGACTGGCTGATTAACGCCCTGCGCAAACTGGGCATGAATGAAGACAAGGACAAACTCAGCAGCCGCAGCCTGGCCAGCCTGCAAGTGCTCTACTTTGAAGAAGTGGTGGAAGAAAAACTGTGGAACCCCACCTTCATCATGGAGCACCCCACAGAAATCTCCCCCCTGGCACGCGCCAATGACGAGCGCCCAGAAGTCACCGAGCGCTTTGAGCTGTACATCACCGGGCGCGAGTTCGGCAACGGCTTCTCTGAGTTAAACGACGCGGAAGACCAAGTAGAGCGCTTTAACGCCCAAGTCGAAGCCAAAGACAGCGGCGACGATGAAGCCATGTACTTTGACCATGACTTTGTACGCGCTCTGGAATACGGTATGCCCCCCACCGGCGGCTGCGGCATCGGTATTGACCGCCTGATGATGCTGCTGACCGACAGCGCCAGCATTCGCGATGTGATTCTGTTCCCGGCTTTGCGCCGCGAGCAGGCGTAAGCCCGCCCTTGCCCCCAAGCACCACCATGAAAATTACCCCCCTAGAACGCTTTCGCACCTGGCGCACCCACCTGCCCGAGTGGGTACAAGATTGGCTGGAAGTCATTATTCCAGCCGTGCAGGTGCTGCTGATTGTTCTAACGGCTTGGCTGCTGCTGCGCATGTTCAAGCGCGTAGTGCAGCGGGTGAGTGTGTATTACGACTTCCCTAGCGAACTGCTCATGCCCGTCAACGTGGTGGTGCGCTGGCTGATTTTGAGCACCACAATTTTGCTGATTCTGGAGCGCCTGGGGGTCTCGGCAACGGTGCTGTGGTCGGCCTTTACCGGCTTTGCTACGGTGGGGGCGGTGGCATTTTTTGCCGCTTGGAGTGTGCTCTCCAACCTGTTTTGTGCTTTTTTAATTTTGACTTCTCGCCCCTTTGTGGTGGGCGACCATATCGAGCTACTCGATACCGCAGAAAAACCCGGCTCCCTGGGCAAGGTGGTGGATATCAACCTGCTATACACCACTTTGCAAGACGTGACCCAGAGCAATAACGGGGCGTTGCTGCAAATTCCCAATGCCCTGGTATTTCAGCGCGTACTGCGCCGCTGGAAAGTAGGCCAGCCCGTGCCAGAGGGGAAGAAAAACGGCATGGCTGCAAATGGAGGTGCGCCTGCTGCGGGGCAAATGCTGCCATCAGCACCCAGCGCTCCCCAGGAAGAAGGCAAGCTGTAGTCGCTGGTCGCTGGTCGCTGGTCGCTGTAGCGGCAGGCAAAGAGCGCAGACACGCTTGCTAGGCCAGTACCCCCCCTGCGACTGCTACAGCCCAGCCGCCGCCCCTACAACGCCCCACTCTCCACCGCGCAGATTTGCACGCTCAGGCGGCGCAGCAGCTCTGAGGTTCTGCGCACCAGTGGGGTGACTTTTTTGCTGCTGGACTGCACCAGGCACAGGGTGCTGAGGATGGCCGGGTCATCAATCGGCAGCTCTACCAGCTCAGACAGGTCGGCGGCATTGCCTTGGCCGCTGATGGCGCTGTCCGTTAAAGCGGCATAGCCGTGGCCTTTGCGCACCAGGTCAAGAATGGCGGGCACGCTAGAAACTTCCCACACCACATTGAGCTTGAGTTGCGAGAGCGTGGCCTGCGCCTCCATCAGCTTGCGAAAAATCTGCCCATGCTGGGGCATGATGAGGGGAAATTGCGCCAACTCCGCAAACGCCACGCTGCTGCGCCCGCGCAAGGCAGCGGCAGGGCCGACCAGGCACAGGCGCTCTTGCACAACGGGAGTGGCCTCAATTTGCGGGTGGGGCTGGGGGGTATAGACCAGCCCCAGGTCGATGCGCCCGGTCATCAGCCATTCGGCAATGTGCATGGAAAAGCCTTCCACAATCGCCAGCCGCGCCTTGGGCATTTCGGCGCTAAAGCCTTCTACCAGGGGCACGGTTAAGCGCCTGGCCAGGCTGGGGGGCAGCCCTAGGGTAATCAAGCCCACCGGCTCGCCGCGCTGGCTGCGCAGGTCGTCACGCGCCAGTTCTACGCGCTGCAAGATGGCGTGGGCATGTTCCAGCAAGCGCCGCCCAGCATCGGTCAGGGTTACGCCCCGGCCTGTGCGTAGCAGCAGGTTTTCGCGCAGCTCTACTTCCAGGGCGCGTACCTGGCGGCTCAAGGCGGGTTGTGCGGTATCCAGCAACACCGCCGCTTTGCTAAAGCTGCCGGACTCGGCCACGCAGACAAAGGTTTCCAACTGCTGCAAATTCATCACCCACGCCTTTCTATGCTTAAACCACCATAACCCAATCCATTGCTATTCATTTATAGCATAACTGCTAGTAAGCCTACTGCTCTAGCCAGCATGGCTTTTGCTCTTCACAATGAAAGACATATCCAATAAGAACCAAGCAAGGAGCAAGCCCACCATGCCCACCAGCGCCCCGTCTGACCAACAAGCCGCCGCCGCCAACGCTGGCCACACATTGCGCGGAATCTCCTCCATGGCTACGCGCCAGGTCTTGGCCGATTTGCTCGCGGCCTGGCAAGCCGATGGCGGCATAGCGGTGGAACTGACCTCCGTCGGCGGCGTGGATGCCGCCCAGCGCGTGCAAGCGGGGGAGGCGCTGGATTTGGTCTTCCTCGCCTCAGACGCAATTGACCGCCTGCTGGCCAGCGGCCATCTGCTAGCCGGCAGCAAGCGCGATTTAATGCGCTCCACCACCGCCGTAGCCGTGGCGCAGAACGCCGCCGTGCCAGACATTGCCAGCCTGCCCGCCCTGCAAGCCGCCCTGCTGGCTGCGCCCAGCATAGGCTACTCCACAGGACCTAGCGGCCAGGCGCTGCTGCGCATGTTGCAAGACTGGGGCTTGTATGAGCAACTGCAAGCGCGGCTGGTGCAAGCCAGCCCCGGCATTCCCGTTGCCCGCCTGATTGCCCAGGGCACAGTGGCCTTGGGCTTTCAGCAGCGCAGCGAATTGATTCACGAGGCAGGCATCCACATCGTCGGCGATATGCCCGCCGAGGCCGCGATTGAAACCATCTTTAGCGGCGCGGTGCTAGCCAACAGCCCCCAGCCAGCGCAGGCGCAAGCACAAGCGGTACTGGCCTTTATGGCTAGCCCGGCTGCCGATGCGGCCAAGCGCTTGCAAGGTATGGCGGCGCTCTAAATCCGCCCCTGCTACCTGCTACCTGCTACCCCCTTATTTGTATTTTTATTTGTTGATGAAAGGTGAACCCCCATGCCCATGATTATTGACATCCACGGCCACTACACCACCGCCCCTGCCGCCCTAGGCGCATGGCGCGATAAGCAGATTGCCGCGCTGAAAGACTCCGCGCAAAAGCCCAATGTCTCCGAGCTAAAAATCAGCGACGACGATATCCGCGAAACCATTGAGAACAACCAGCTCAAGCTGATGAAAGAACGCGGCTCTGACCTGACCATCTTCAGCCCCCGCGCCTCGTATATGGCGCACCACATTGGGGATTTTGAAACCTCCAGCACCTGGGCAGCACTGTGTAACGAGCTGTGCTACCGCGTCAGCCAGCTCTTTCCAGATTACTTTATCCCTGCCGCCATGCTGCCCCAGTCGCCCGGCGTGGACCCTGCTACCTGCATTCCCGAGTTGGTCAAGTGCGTGGAACAATACGGCAACGTGGCCATCAACCTCAACCCCGACCCCTCGGGCGGCCACTGGACATCGCCCCCGCTCACCGACCGTAGCTGGTACCCCATCTACGAAAAAATGGTGGAGTACGACATTCCCGCCATGGTTCACGTCTCCACGAGCTGCAACGACTGCTTCCACACCACCGGCGCACACTACCTGAACGCCGACACCACAGCGGTGATGCAGCTCATCCAGGGCGATTTATTCAAAGACTTCCCCACGCTGAAATTCATCATCCCCCACGGTGGCGGTGCTGCGCCCTACCACTGGGGGCGCTTCCGTGGCTTGGCGCAAGAGATGAAAAAGCCGCTGCTCGACGAACATCTGCTCAATAACATCTACTTTGATACCTGCGTTTACCACCAGCCCGGCATTGACCTGCTGACCAAAGTCATCCCCGTGAAAAACGTGCTGTTTGCCAGCGAGATGATTGGCGCAGTGCGCGGCATTGACCCCCAAAGCGGCCACTACTACGACGACACCAAGCGCTACATCGAGGCCACGGCCAACCTCAGCGATGAAGACCGCTACTGGATTTACGAGGGCAACGCCCGCCGCGTCTTTACCCGCCTGGATGCCGCCCTCAAGGCCAAAGGCCGTTAATTCAAAAATACACACAAAGGAGAAATCACCATGTACGAACTCGGTGTTGTTTATCGCAATATCACCCGCGCTGACCGCGCTGCTGCTGACGGCCTGGCCGCTCTGGGCAGCGCCACAGTGCACGAGGCCATGGGTCGCGTTGGCCTGCTCAAGCCCTATATGCGCCCCATCTTCCCCGGCAAACAGGTGTCGGGCACGGCAGTCACTGTGCTGCTGCAACCCGGTGACAACTGGATGATGCACGTCGTGGCCGAGCAAATTCAGCCCGGCGACGTGGTGGTGGCTGCCGTCACCAGCGAATGCACGGACGGCTATTTTGGCGACTTGCTGGCCACCAGCTTCCAAGCGCGTGGGGCGCGTGCCCTCATCATTGACGCCGGTGTGCGCGATGTGAAAGAGCTGCAAAAAATGGACTTCCCCGTCTGGAGCCGCGCCATCAGCAGCAGAGGCACCATCAAGGCCACGCTAGGCTCGGTGAACATTCCCATCGTCTGCGCGGGCATGTGGGTCACGCCCGGCGATGTCATCGTGGCTGACGACGATGGCGTGGTGTGCGTCCCCGCCGCCCGCGCCGCCCAAACCCTGGCCGCCGCCCAAAAACGCGAAAGTTTCGAGGGCGAAAAGCGCGACAAACTGGCCAGCGGCATCCTTGGCCTGGACATGTACGAAATGCGCGAGCCTCTGGCCAAAGCCGGTCTGCGCTACATCGACTAAGCCGCCATGCAGCAAGCCAATCACCACAGCACCCGACCTGCCGCTGCCGCAACTACTGCTGCCGCCCCGCAGCCCCTGCGCTGCATTGGCTTGCTGGGCTATGGCGAGGTAGGCCGCATCCTGGCCGAAGACCTCTGCGCCCAAAACCTGCGCGTGCTGGCCTACGACCGCAAGCTGGATGCAAACGCTGCCAACGCCGCACAAGCTGCTGATGCCGCCGCCGCCCTGCAAGCCCATGCCCAACAGCATGGCGTAGAGCTGCTGCCCAGCGCCGCCGCCCTGGCGCAGCAGGCGGATTGCATCATCAGCGTCGTAACGGCCAGCCAAACCGTGGCCGCTGCCCAGGCTTGTGCTGCGGGCATGAAAGCAGATGCAGCGGCGGCAGATGCAGCAGAACAAGCTGCGCCGTTTTTTCTGGATTTCAACTCCGCAAGCCCTGGTAGCAAACAGGCTGCCGCTGCCGCCATCGATGCCGCCGGTGGCCGCTATGTGGAAGGCGCAGTCATGACCAGCGTGCCGCCCTACCGCATCCGCGTACCGCTGCTATTGGGTGGCCGCCATGCCCCTGCCCTGCAAGCCCTGCTGCAACCCCTGGGCTTTGCCGCCCAAGTGGCTAGCGAGCGCCTGGGCGTGGCATCAGCCACCAAAATGTGCCGCAGCGTGATGATTAAAGGGCTGGAAGCCATGGTGATTGAAAGCCTGACCGCCGCCCGCCATTACGGTGTGGAAGATGCCGTACTTGAATCCCTGCAAGAAACCTTTCCCGGCTTGGACTGGCAGGCACAGGCTAGCTACTTCTTCCAGCGCGTGATTGCCCACGGGCGCAGGCGCAGCGAGGAAATGGCCGAATCTGCCCACACCGTGCGCGAAGCCGGGCTGCCCGCCTTTAGCGCCCAAGGCACAACCGAGCGCCAAGCCTGGATGGCTGACCTGGCCGATAGCGGCATCTTTGGCTCGCGCAGCGCCCCCGATTTTGCCCGCAGCAGCGACTGGCGCACCGAGGCCGACCGCCTGCTGGCACATCTGCAAGCCACCACTCTCCACAACACCCCCCAGGAGCCATGATGAGCACCTTTGAAAAAACCCCCGGCTGGCTGGACTGGTACGCTGGCCCCAGCCAACCGCGCTTTCAACTGCCCGCAGGCGCGGTGGATGCGCACTGCCACGTCTTTGGCCCCGGCGCAGAGTTCCCCTTTGCGCCCGAGCGCAAATACACCCCCTGCGATGCCAGCAAAGCGCAACTGTTTGCCCTGCGCGACCACCTGGGCTTTGCCCGCAACGTCATCGTGCAAGCCACCTGCCACGGGGCGGACAACCGCGCCATGGTGGATGCCTGCATCGCCAGCAATGGCAAAGCGCGTGGCGTGGCCACCGTCAAACGCAGCGTGACGGATGAAGAGTTGCAACAACTGCACGATGCCGGTGTACGCGGCGTGCGCTTCAACTTCGTCAAGCGCCTAGTCGATTTCACACCCAAGGACGAGCTGATGGAGATTGCCGCCCGCATTGCCAAGCTGGGCTGGCACATCGTGATTTATTTTGAGGCAGTGGATTTGCCCGAGCTGTGGGATTTCTTCACCGCCCTGCCCACCACCGTGGTGGTCGATCACATGGGTCGCCCCGATGTTGCCAAAGGCGTGGACAGCGAAGAATTTGCCCTCTTCCTGCAATTCATGCGCGAGCATCCCAACGTCTGGAGCAAAGTGAGCTGCCCCGAGCGCCTGTCCGTCACCGGCCCCAAAGCGCTGGATGGTGAGCAAGCCGCCTACCAAGACGTAGTGCCCTTTGCCCGTCGCGTGGTCGAGGAATTCCCCGACCGTGTGCTCTGGGGCACGGACTGGCCCCACCCCAACCTGAAAGACCACATGCCCGACGACGGCCTGCTGGTGGACTTCATCCCCCACATTGCCCCCACCGTCGAGTTACAGCAAAAACTGCTGGTCGATAACCCCATGCGTTTGTACTGGCCGGAAGAGGCCGTTTAAAGGAGAGAAGCTATGGCACTGGAAAAACCGTATCTGGACGTACCCGGAACCACCATTTTTGACGCTGACCAAAGCCGCAAAGGCTACTGGCTCAACCAGTTCTGCATGAGCCTGATGCAGGCTGAAAACCGCGAACGCTTCAAAGCCGACGAAGACGCTTACCTGGCCGAATGGGCCATGACCGACGAGCAAAAAGCCGCCGTGCGCGCCCGCGACCTGAACTGGATGATGCAAACCGGCGGCAACATTTACTTCCTGTCCAAGCTGGGTGCAACCGACGGCCTGAGCTTTCAGCAAATGGCTGGCAGCATGACCGGCATGAGCGAGCAGCAATACCGCGACATGATGATTGCCGGTGGGCGCAGCGCCGAGGGCAACCGCATCGTGGGCGAAAACGGCGATGCCCAAGGTGCAATGAGCCAATCCCAAGCCTGGAAAGACTGGCAAGCCCAATCCGCCCTGGCGCAAGCCGTGGAGCAAGCTGATGCAGCCAGCAAAAACGGCGGCCAGGGCAAGGCGCGTATCAGCGCCTCGGTCTATTCCTCGCACGTGCCCGCCATTGGCGCAGCCATTGACCACGGCAAAACCACCGAGCCGTACTGGGTACCGCTGTTCCAAGGCTTTGAACCGAGCAAAGCATGGATGAAAGAGAACACGCCCGACGTGGTTTTCCTGGTCTATAACGACCATGCCACCAACTTTGACCTGAGCGTCATCCCCACCTTCGCCATTGGCACTGCCGCCGAGTTCGAGCCTGCGGACGAAGGCTACGGCCCGCGCCCCGTGCCCAAGGTCAAAGGCCACCCACGCCTGGCCTCGCACATTGCGCAATCGGTGATTCAGCAAGACTTTGACCTGACCATCGTCAACGACCTGAAAGTGGACCACGGCCTGACCGTGCCGCTGAACCTGATGTTCGGCAGCCCCGCTGAATGGCCCTGCCTGGTGATTCCCTTCCACGTCAACGTGGTGCAATACCCCGTGCCCTCGGGCAAGCGCTGCTTTGAGCTGGGGCAGGCGATTCGCAAAGCCATCGAAAGCTATGACGAGCCGCTGAACGTGCAAATCTGGGGCACAGGCGGCATGAGCCACCAGCTCCAAGGCCCACGCGCTGGCCTCATCAACGCTGAGTGGGACAACGCCTTCCTTGACCGCCTGATTGCCGACCCCAA
>JAHAYB010000092.1 GCA_018384835.1 Comamonas sp. | reverse complement strand
TTATGAGATACATGTATCTCATAAGATAGCACCAAGGTCAAAAATCTGCCCCCAATAACGTTGAAGTTCAGCGGACGCCGGAGGCAGCCGTCCGTAACGCTGCTGAACAACGATGCTGAACCGGTTGACCGGCGACCGCAAAGCGCTTAAATAGATATAGATTTTTGAGAATAAATTTCGCTGTCAGCGAAAATAGTTTGCAATTTTTCATTGGGTTGACTTACACTTGCGCCGGGTCAACAGAGATAACTGTCGTTTTACTTGGGACGTGTAAGCGTCCTGTGGGGTCGAAAGGCCCTGTGCATTCGCGCCACACGCGCACCATGGGGCCGCACACGTAGCTCCACGATGCCACGCGGTGCGAGCCCATCCGGGACGACTCCCGGATGGGCTGTTGAGAGATTATGGGGATACCGCCGTTTGCTCTGCTCGGTTGCGGACGACAGCCACGGCAAATGCATTTCGCATTTGTTGATTGGTGCAGCCAAGGAGAACTGTCCATGAACAAGGACATTCACGACACCCACAAACGGCGGGAGTTGAAGAAGCAGCGTTTTCGCTGGATTCGCCCGGAAACGATCAAGACCGCCATTTTTGTTTTGCGCTTGATTGATATCCTAGCGCGAATCATCAGCAGGTTCCTGTAACGCTTCGGCTCCCCCTTTTCAACATGGGAATAATCATGCTACATAGAGCATTAAGGCTGCTGAGAACCTATCACCAATTTTCTCAAATCGAACTGGCAAAACGTCTCGGAATTTCTAACTCATATCTGAGTGAATTGGAAAAAGGAGATGGAAAAGAGCCATCGATCGAATTATTGAGTAAGTACGCTGATATCTTCAAGATGCCAGTTTCGTCGATCCTACTGTTCTCAGAGCAGATTGATTCAGGCATGAGGCCTGGCGCAAAATTGCGGGTGGTGGCTGCAGACAAAATACTAAAATTGCTGGAGTGGATAGAGGATAGAGATAATGTTAAGGCTCCAGCGTAAGCGTTACTCAATCGATCAATCTGCTTTATTTCGAATTCGAGGTAAAGGGCAATTTAAATCCATCATCGAAGTGGATTGGGATGCCGTTCCTTCCCTCTTGAGTGCCAACGCTTACTGTGTTTGGCTCAACGAAAAGGGGAGGGAGATCCAGCAGCCTATCGGGAAGCTGGAGAAGGTTCATAGACGAATTGGCGATCTCCTCGCACGTATTGAACTGCCTGACTATCTTTTTTCTCAACGTGGTCGCTCCTATGCTGACAACGCGCGGCAGCATGTTGGCGAAATACCGCTGTTAAAGACTGATATCCATAAGTTTTATCCGAGCACTACTAGGGCGATGGTGCACAGGATGTTCTTTGAGGATTTTCAGTGTGCCAATGATGTGGCAGGACACTTGGCTGATATCTGCTGTTATCGCCAGACTCACTTGCCGACCGGTAGTGCTGTAAGTGGCCGCATTGCCTTTTTCGCTGCACGGCAAATGTTTGACAGCATCTCTGATTTGGCGACAGAGCAAGGCTGCACTATGACTGCCTACGTTGATGACATCACTATTTCCGGTGACGCTGCATCCAAGACGCTTTTGGCAGAGGTTCGAAAAATCGTGCGTCAGCATGGACTGAAGACGAAGCAGGCAAAATCAAAGACATTTTCTGCAACAGCAGCAAAAACTGAAACAGGGGCTGTAATTGCGGGGGATCAATTACGACTTCCTAATCTGCGCCATAAAAAATACATGAGGTGCGACAGGAGCTATCTACGGCATCCAGTCTTGAAAAGACTCGCATCCAGCAAGCATTACGTGGAAGGCTTCAAGAAGCGAAGCAAATACTTGGATGAGCCCGGCGCCTAAGCCATCCCCAAGTACTCATATCCGCGGCCCTGATTGCAAAGAATTAATTCTCAAAGAAGCACGAGTTTGCAAGTTAATTCCAAATGGCTAATTTTCTAACCCGGCGCTCAAGTGGACCCGCATTCTGCGGGCCTCTTAGCTAGTTCGTTTAGACCCCACGAGAGAAACCGATATGAGCTACTCCGCCGACGTCTACAAAGTCATGATCGCGTCGCCCAGCGACGTATCCGCCGAACGCAGCATCGTGCGAGAGGTTCTGTCCGAATGGAACGTAGTCAACTCTGACGCGCGACGCCAAGTTCTCCTTCCGATTGGATGGGAAACCCACTCAGTGCCAGAGATGGGCGACCGGCCTCAAGCACTGATTAACAAGCAAATACTGCACGACTGCGATCTTCTCGTCGGCGTCTTCTGGACTCGAATTGGAACTGCTACCGGCGAGTACGCAAGCGGCACGGTCGAAGAAATCGAAGAACACATCAAGACAGGTCGCCCAACGATGCTCTACTTTTCAAGCGCACCTGTCTTGCCGGATAGCGTTGACGCGGATCAATATCGTCGCCTGAAAGAGTTCAAGTTGAGTTGTCAGTCGCGAGGCTTATATGAACCATATGGCGATGTCCAAGACTTCCGCACAAAGCTTTATCGACAACTTCAGCTGAAGGTCAACAGAGACGCTTACTTTCGAACAGCTGCCGAACCAACTGGCCCACCCACCATTCTTGAGCTTGAACCTAGGCCAACTCTGTCAAAGGAAGCCGCGTTCTTGCTCAAGGAATGCGTCGCTGATCCGGCGGGGCAATTGCTACACCTCTCTCATCTCAGCGGCTATGTCTTACAGGTCCGAGGGAAGAACCTCATTGAAGACAATAACGAGCGCTCACGAGCAATCTGGACTGCCGCTCTCGAAGAGCTTGAGAATGATGACCTGCTAGCCGCAGTGGGCTCGAAGCGCAACATCTTCAAAGTCACTCGCAAGGGGTACGAAATTGCTGACCAACTGCCGTGAGGCCTCTCAAGAAACACCAGATAACTGATTGATTTTCATGGCGTTTTCAAGCGGTGTTGTCGGAGGAGACGAGCTGCATGCCCATGGCTTTGGCCTTTTGGGCGAGGTTGTGCAAGACCCGCTGGCGGTAGCGCTCCTCGAAGTAATCCTGCCCCCGGTCGGTGTATTCCTGCCCGTGGGTGAGCATGGCGTAGATCAGTCGGGCCAGCTTGTGGGCAGCGGCCGTGACGGCCTTGGGTTTGTCCATGCGCGCGCACATTCGCCGGTAGTACGCCCCCAGCGCCGACTGGCTCGAACGCAGTGCCGCTGCCGCCAACCGCAGCGCCTGGGCCGCACGGTTGTCCGCCTCAGTCTGGGTTCGACTGGCCGAGTACATCCCGCCTGCAGAAGCTGAGGCCAACTACTACCTGCAACTCGCCAGTCAGGTCACCACGGTGACGGCCTGACTTCAACCAACTGGCCTCCACGATTTCCGGTGTGATTCACAGCGCCTCCCACGGATTGAGGATGGCCACGCCTGTGGGCTTGAAATCAGCTACGTTGCGAGTAACCACCGTCATGCCATGCACAAGGGCTGTTGCCGCGATGAGTGCATCACGCTCGCCGCGCTTGTCGGGTACATGCAACCGGGCGCAGCGCAGCGCCACGGCAGTATCGACAGGTAGCGTGCGGCCAGAGAACTCGGGCAATACGTGCTGCTCCAGCCACGAGCGCAGCATGGCCCCCTGGGTGGCGTCCTTGCGCTCAATCGAGAGAACACCAAGCTCCAGTTCCATGATGGTGATGGCAGACACAAAGAGGTCGGCGGCATCAACGCTTTCCGTCCATGCCGTCACGTTCGCATCGGCCTTACCAATCCGCACTTTGCGCAGCTCGGACACCACGTTGGTATCGAGAACAAACATCATGAAAAATCAACCGGCCGAGGTTTGATGATCACACGCGGCGGCACAAACTCGATGTCGGCAATACCTGGCATAGCCAGCGCATCGGCAATGTTGCGCCGCTGCTTTGTGAGCCGCTGATAGTCGTCAAAGCTCAAAAGCACATGGGCAGGCTTGCCCCGGTCTGTAATGAACACCGGCCCGTTGTTTGCGGCCCGTTTTGCCTCGCTCGCCCCTTGATTGAACTCGCGGCTTGATAAGGTGGTAATGGTCATAACGGCACCTCCAATATGTGAATTATGTAGTTATGTTACTACAAAACAAAAGCAGGTGCAAGCGCTTTTAGACTCGGAAACCAGTCGTTTTATGGAATTTTCGATCAACCTCACAAAAAAGACATCCTGACGGAAATTTTGTCATATCAAGAGCTTTTCGCACCCTTTGCGTTTTTTAGTATAAATTACGGCTTAAGTGACAATATTTGGTGACCGGAGTGTTCTGGTTCATGCTGTCACTTAATCGAGCGTATATGTGACAGGTGAAAAAATGCTGATTGGCTACATGCGAGTATCGAAAGCGGATGGCTCGCAGAGCACGGACCTGCAGCGCGATGCACTGATCAGCGCCGGGGTGAGTCCAGCCCATCTCTACGAGGATCAGGCTTCAGGCCGGCGCGATGAGCGCCCTGGCCTAACGGCGTGCCTCAAAGCCCTGCGTGACGGCGATACGCTGCTGGTGTGGAAGCTCGATCGGCTGGGCCGCAATTTGCGCCACCTGGTCAACACCGTGCATGACCTGACGGCGCGCAACGTGGGCTTGAAGGTTCTGACGGGTCAGGGTGCTGCGATAGACACAACAACCGCTGCGGGCAAGCTGGTGTTTGGCATTTTTGCTGCGTTGGCCGAGTTCGAGCGCGAGTTGATTTCTGAGCGGACAGTCGCTGGTCTGGCTTCTGCGCGAGCGCGCGGCAGAAAAGGTGGGAGGCCATTCAAGATGTCTTCCGCCAAGGTGCGCTTGGCCATGGCGGCGATGGGTTAGCCGGAAACCATCGTGGGCAATCTGTGCAAGGAGCTGGGTGTCACCCGGCAGACGCTGTACCGGCATGTCTCGCCGAAGGGCGAGTTGCGTCCAGATGGGCTGAAGTTGATTTCAGGGGGCTAACTTGGCCTGGGCAAATGACTCCTTAAGGCTGCAAGCGGCTACTGACAAAGGGCAGCTTTCAGATAGTCCAGTTCAACCCCTGTTACAAAGAGCGCATGAGATGCATCATCGTGTTTCCATCTTGCAGACTTCACGTTCAAACCTCTTTGAGCTGGTATTGGCATGAACAGGGCAAGGCAGGTGCCCAATGCCGGGCCTGAAAAATAAGCTACTAGTCCGCATCGAGGCAACTGCCGAGAGCCAAGTCTCGACCAAGTTGAGCCTCAAACAAGGACGCAAGCGACGGTGGCGGCTGACCAGGGTGTAAGTACCTCATACCCTGAAGGCGTCACCGCAACCATGTGCTCCCACTGCGCAGAAAGAGACCGGTCCTTTGTCACGACGGTCCACCCGTCGGGCAACTCCCTGGTATCCCGTTTGCCTGCGTTGAGCATTGGCTCGATGGTGAAAACCATGCCCGGTTCCAGCTTGAGCCCTTCTCCGCGCCGCCCATAGTGAAGCACTTGGGGTTCATCGTGGTAGATAGTGCCAATGCCATGCCCGCAGTATTCACGCACCACGCTGAATTGCTCCCGCTGCGCGACTGTTTGGATGGCATGGCCAATATCGCCCAGAGTTGCACCAGGCTTGACCTGCCGAATTCCGGCCAGCAATGCTTCGTACGTCGTCTCCACCAAGCGCCGCGCCAACACGCTGGGGACGCCGACAAAATACATGCGACTTGTGTCCCCGAACCAACCATCCTTGATGACGGCAACATCAATGTTGATGATGTCGCCCTTCTTCAGAATTTTGTCAGGAGAGGGTATGCCGTGACAAACCACCTGGTTGACGGAGGTGAGGATGGTCTTGGGATACCCGTGATACCCCAGATTGGCTGGAATGGCACCCTGGACATCCACGATGTGCCTGCGGCAGATTTGGTCAAGCGTCTCTGTGCTCATCCCCGGCACGACGAATGCCTCAATCATGCTAAGTACGTCTGCGGCAAGTCTGCCGGCCTGCCGCACCAACTTCATTTCCTCGGCGGACTTGATTGGAACACCGTGAGTCATCAGTGTTTCTCTGCGGAGGACGTGTTGGATACGCCAAGTTGGCCTGATGCGACTCCGACGATGTCCAGCCCCCCCGCGAGTTCAGCCCGTATCAACAGTTGGCAGATTTCCCGGTAGTCCAACTGTGGGTGCATTTCAGTCAGCATGCCGACTCGCATCCAGTGCTCCGCCTGAGCGTTGATAGACCTGCTCATGGCGTTACTTGCCACTCGCAGGTTCTCATGCATCTGGTCCGAAATTTTTACAATACCCATCATTGACCTTTATATAAAACGCATATGAATTATATATGCTTCGTATAGAGTCCTAGCCAATGCCAATGACAGCTAACGGTCGGTCAATTGGAACTTCTGTAAGACTGCTCCCGCTGCAAAGCGGTCCATTACTAAACGCTGCTGGTTGGCTGTTCTGGGCCCTGAGCTGCCCTTCAGTACAGACATTCAAAACGATCATTTGCTGACCAACAGTCCATACTGCGGCCCAGTTCTGTATGCATGCTATGGCGTTTCTAACCAATTCCTGCGGCTCAGTGCGGTCTATATTACGTTGGCTTTCCAAGGAGAACGTATGGCCAATCGCGCCTACCTAATGAACCACACGTACGGTGCAGCAACAACCTCCTCGAATGCGGAAGAGAGTTGTCTTCTAGGTGCCAATTACCAAGTCCCCGTCCTTTGGATTGCACTTTTTGAGCTCACCGACCTGATGTTCATGCCAGTTCCATGCACCAACGACAACGGTGATGAGCGAATCGAACTGATCCCCACGCTATTCGCCCCAGCGATCAAGGCAAAGAGCACTTACGCGGCCCGGAGAGGCGCTCTAGCAAGGGCATTCGGCCCCGAAAGCGCTGACTCCATTGCCGCATGGGACGAGGTTCTGTCCACGCACATCCTTGCTGAATCGCTGCAACTCCAGTCACCGCTGGGGTGGGAACACATCAATCTGACCGGCGATTACCTCTGGCGCAGCAGCACCAAGGTCGGCGCAGGCAAGTTCAGACCGTTGCGACCACTGC
>JAHAYB010000058.1 GCA_018384835.1 Comamonas sp. | reverse complement strand
ATGCCCCTGCAACTGATTGAACGCCACGCTCCCGCCGAGCACATCGCCGCTTTGGAGCAGGCAGGCACACCGCCCCTACTGGCACGCCTGTTTGCTGCCCGAGGTGTGCAGTCCGGCCAAGAACTAGACCCCGACCTGCGCCACCTGCTACCGCCCAGCGGTCTCAAAGGCATAGAAGCCGCCGCCCAGCTCCTCGCCCAGGCCATTGCCCAGCAGCGGCGCATCTGCATCGTGGCCGACTACGACTGCGACGGCGCAACCGCCTGCGCCGTGGCCATACGCGGCCTGCGCATGTTGGGCGCAGCCCACGTCAGCTACGAAGTGCCTGACCGCGTGCAAGACGGCTACGGCCTCACCCCCAAAATTGCCCAGCGCGTAGCCGCCCAAGGCCACGAATTGCTCATCACCGTGGATAACGGCATCGGCAGCGCAGAAGGCGTGGCCGCTGCCCAAGCACTGGGCTTGCAAGTGCTGATTACCGACCACCACCTGCCCGGCAAAAGCCAGTTACCCCAGGCCGAAGCCCTGGTCAACCCCAACCAGCCCGGTTGCCGCTTTGCCAGCAAACACATGGCTGGCGTGGGGGTGATGTTCTACGTCTTGCTGGCCTTACGCGCCCTGCTGCGCCAGCAAGGGCAGTTTGACCAGCACAGCCAACCGCGCCTAGACCAGCTCCTGCCCCTGGTGGCACTGGGCACAGTGGCCGATGTGGTGCGCCTGGATGCCAACAACCGCCGCCTGGTCGCCCAAGGGCTGCAACGCATTCGCCAAGGCCGTATGCCAGCGGGCATGTTGGCGCTATTTGAGGCCGCAGGCAAACCCTGGCAGCAGGCCAGCAGCCAGGATTTTGGCTTTGCCCTAGGCCCGCGCATCAACGCCGCTGGGCGACTGGCAGACATGACGATTGGTATTGAATGCCTGCTCACCGACGATGCCGCCCAAGCCCAAGAACTGGCCAAAGCGCTAGACCGCATCAACCGCCACCGCCAAAACATGGAAGGCGATATGCGCCAGCAAGCCTTTGACTTGGCCGACCGCCTGCACCCAACCCCAGGCCAGCCCCCCGCCGCCCTGACCGTGTTTGACCCCAGCTTTCACGAAGGCGTAGTAGGCATCGTGGCCTCGCGCCTGAAAGACCGGCTGCACCGCCCCTGCTTTGTCTTTGCCGCCAGCCAAGCCGAGGGCAAGGGGCACCAGCTCAAAGGCTCGGGGCGCTCTATTGCGGGCTTTCACCTGCGCGATGCTTTGGATTTAATCGCCAAACGCCATCCGCAAGTCCTGCTCTACTTTGGCGGCCACGCCATGGCAGCGGGCTGCACCATAGAGCGCAGCCAGTTAGCCACCTTTGAGCAAGCCCTGGCCGAAGTCGCCCAGGAATGGCTGGAACCAGCCACCTTGCAGCGCTGCCTGCACACCGACGGCCCGCTGGATGCCCGCTTTCGCCAGCCCGATGAGGTGCAGCGCCTGAACCAGCAGGTTTGGGGACAAGGCTTTGAGCCGCCTACTTTTTCTGAAGAGCTGGCCGTGCTTGACCAGCGCTTGGTAGGCGAAGGCGGCAAGCATCTCAAGCTCCAGCTTCTGCACCAGGGCGACACGGTAGATGCCATCTGGTTTGGCCGCGATGAGTTTTTACCGCCCAGCGCCCAAAATGGCTGCCATCTGGCCTACCGCCTAGACCTCAACCACTGGCGCGGCGAATGCAAGGTACAGTTTGTGGTGCAAGGCATGGGGGCGGATTTAGCCTAGCCCCATCCTTATTGAATGAAATAACCCAATAACCCCCTCAACAGGAGAGACAGCATGAACACCCCCACCACAGACCGCCTGCAATGGGACGACGACCTGCTGCTAGGCAATACCGAAATCGACGAGCTGCACCACGAGTTTGTAGAAGTGGTCAGCGCTGTGCAAAGCGCTAGCGATGCCGACATGCCCCAGCACTTTGCCGCCCTGCTTGACCACCTGCAGCGCCACTTCAGCAC
>JAHAYB010000051.1 GCA_018384835.1 Comamonas sp. | reverse complement strand
ATCCAAGTTTTTTCGCCAATTTTGACGATTTTATCTATATCATCTTGGCTTAAAAATTCTCCACCAATATTACAACGGGCAATAAAAGAAAAATCGTTTTGCAACTGCTCTTGCTGCTGTTGGCATGTTTTTTCTGCTTCTTCAATATCTGCCCCTGCTAGGATGGCTTGAAGACAGGTAATTTCTGCATCACGCCACAACACTTCAAAGCGTGTTCTCACCTCATGAATACGGTTGTAAATTAACTCTAACTTTGTTGCCTTATCAATAATATGCTCTGGGGTGACAATTTTGCCACAATCATGCAACCAAGCCCCCAGATAAAACGCCTGACGCTGGCGGGTATTCATATTAAAGCCAGCATAATCCCCTTCCGTTTCTGCTGATAGGGAATCGACAAGCATCAAAGCCAACTCTGGAACACGCTCACAGTGGCCACTGGTATAGGGGCTTTTCGCATCAATGGCATCTGCTAGCATTTTAATGATGCCATTCAGCAATTTTTCCTGGCTAGTTATTAGCGCATGGGTCTCCACCGTTACTGCTAATAGACCTGATAGGCGCTCCACAAAGGATTTGAACTGCAATGCCTCTTCACTCTTCTCACTTTCTTGTTTGAGTAGCACCAGCATACCAACCACCGATTGGTCACGACCTATTAGGTTAAATCGCATTTGTTCCAAGCGGCCTTGATGATGAAGTTTATTCTGGTTTTTCCAGAAATCATATTCTCCGTCTAAATCAATACTCTCATAGCCTTCATAGTTTTCACCAGAATAGGCTACTTTTTTCATTTTCTTATTATTTTCCGGGTGTATCAAATACACTGCTCCAGCTTCTGAGCGGGTGGCAATACGGCACTTCTCTAAAACTTGCGCCAGCATAGACTTGGTATTCGTCTCCTTACTAACAATAGCGCTAATTTCTAAGAATGTTTGCATCATTTGACTGACCGTATTAGTCATCTCTTGCAAGTCATTAGACTCTTTAATAAAGCCTTTTTTACTTTTTACCCGCGAAAAGTCAAACCTAGCCATACGCCCCACTTGCCACAGTAGCATTCCTAAACGTCGGCTTATCAAAGAACTGCCCATTAATCCAACGACAAGAAAAGCAGCAATCAGGCTAGCAGCAGTTGTCAGCAATTTTTGTCTTACACTATAGGCTTTTAGTAAAATTTGGTCGAGTGGTGATGCAATAATTAAATACAAATCGCCACTGATTCCCAGTCTTAGAGACAGGCCCAGCCAGCCCCCATCTGGCGAAAATTTCTGATAAATATCAGATAATGGCTCTACACCTAATTCAACAATATTTTTTAAGCGAAACCCATCCCCTTCCGTTTTTAATAAAATCTGTGATACATCCGGGTAGGCAATAACTGTTCCCTTACCATCAATGATAGCCATCTCCGTGTGAGGAATTACCTCTAGTTGATTGAGCATCTCACTCAAATCATCCAAAGCCAAATCTAAGCCAAAAACTGTTCCATCAATTGGAGACTCAATAGCTAAACTTACGCCCACCTCTTTGGTCGTAAAAAATAGATAAGGGTCTGATGCAGAAACCCCTGGTTGGTTTTTTGCTTTTTGATACCAGGGTCGTTGGCGCGGGTCAAAAATATAATCTGGAACCTCTCTGCTTTCCAACAGTTCCATAGAATCACTTAAAAAATGATGACTGCCGATAATTTTTTGATTACGCTGTATTAATTGAACCAGATAGTGTGCCTCTTTAGGAGGATTAAGGCGTTCTCTTAACTCTGGCTCCCTTAAAGGTCGTATCAGTAAAAAATCACCATTGGTATAGCCCATGTACATTGCTGATACCAAGTGGTTCGCCCGCATTTCTTGAATAAACAACGGTAGCTTGGCAAAACGTGATTTTTTATCATAAATGCCTGCTATCTCTCCTTGGCTGATAAAACGCAATACCGCAGTTGCTGGGTCGATAGATTTTTGAATGTGTAGAGAAACAATTTCAGAGTTTTGTCTCGCATTTTCCTGAGCAGCAGTTAGCATAAAATCTTTACCACCGACCCAACCCAAAGCGATTAAAGCAACAGCTAAAAATGCCAGGGCATTGATTGAAATCAATGCAATAACCCAACTGATTGACCAGGGGCCTTTAATTAATCTGCTGAAATTAAAAGACGACATATAATCGATATTAATCGAGAGTTTTCAAAAAAATCAATAAGGCAAAAAATCAATAACAGAATCGTAATTATATATTTACCCCAACTTCTATAGCTTATTTTTCAAGAAGTTTTGCACTCACTTTCAAAAAATTGACAATGTTTAACAGATAGCCATAATTCTTACCAAAGCCCCCTCCCCCGTCCTCAAGCCCCCAGCGTTTTAGAAAACAGGTTGATGACCAACACACCCGCAATAATCAGCGCCTAGCCCAGCAGGGCGGGTGCATCCAGGCGCTGGTCAAACCACAACCAGCCGACCAGGGAAATCAGCACAATGCCCACGCCCGACCAAATCGCGTAGGCCACGCCAGTAGAGATGTTTTTAAGGGTGTGCGACAGGCAGTAAAACGCCAGCCCATAGCCCAGCACCGTGACCAAGCTAGGCCACAGGCGGCTAAAGCCGTCAGAGGCTTTGAGGGCAGAGGTGGCAATCACCTCCGCCACAATCGCCGCGCCTAAATAGGCATACGCCGTCGTAATAGCAGACATACGATGCTCCCGATTAGCGCCCTTTGGGCATTCTTTCCACACTGCCCCAGCGCAGCAAACGCCCATCAGCGCCAAAGGTGACGCTCAGTTCCATCTCCCGCGATGGTGGGTCTATCCAATTCCAATCCCATACGGTTTCGCCTTGGCGCTCAAAATCCATACGCCGCGCAGGCTGCCCCAGTAGGCGACGCACCTGCTCTTGGCTCATACCCGTTTGCAGTTGGGCAAAAACCTGGGGGGCTAGCACCTGGCGCAGGGCGCTCATCTTGCCGTCGGTGCCAATCGTAATCATGTAGTTTTTATGGCCTTGGGGCTGGCGGTTGTACTCCAGGGTGCGGCTACCGTCACGCTCTGGCCAGATGGTGGCAGGCTCGCCAAACTGGGCGCGTACATCGGCCTCGGTGGCCAAGCCTTCTTCCAGGGCATCAATGCGCTGCTGGTCGCAAGCGCTTAATAGCGCCAGCACGCTCGCCGCACCGGCCAGCCAGCCCAGCCAGCGCCTGCTGTGGCGCTCTGGCTTTGGTGCTGACGATGGCTGCTGCCCCTGCCTGATACCCATACCCATCTCGATGTCCTTTCATTGCCGGGCAGCATTGCTTGCAAGGCAAGCGCGGCTGACCCGCTAAAATCGCCTATTTTGGCTGTTGCCTGCCACAAGCGTACAAAGGATTTTTTCTATGTCGATTTTTGCCCGCCCACACTACACCTCGGATGCGACTGACTTCATCGCCCAACTGAAAAAAGACAAGCCCCAGCTCGATGAGCAACAGCAACAAGGCCGCGCCCTGCTGTGGGATAAGGATGTCAACCCCGAAGTCTGGCAACAGTACCGCGCAGGCCAGGTGCGCCAAAAAGCCTATGTGTACTACTCCTACACC
>JAHAYB010000011.1 GCA_018384835.1 Comamonas sp. | reverse complement strand
ATCTGGATGTGGATATTCCGCGCAATCAATTGGTGGTGATAACGGGCTTGTCTGGCTCAGGCAAATCCAGCTTGGCGTTTGACACCCTGTACGCCGAGGGGCAGCGCCGCTATGTAGAAAGCCTTTCGACCTACGCCCGCCAGTTTTTGGGGCAGTTGGACAAGCCAGACGTGGATGTGATTGAGGGTCTCTCCCCCGCCATTGCTATTGAGCAAAAAGCCACCAGCCACAACCCGCGCTCTACCGTGGGCACGGTCACAGAGATTCACGACTACCTGCGCCTGCTGCTGGCGCGGGCGGGCACACCGCATTGCCCCGCGCATGGCCAGCCCCTGCAAGCGCAAACCATCAGCCAAATGGTTGATAGCCTGATGCTGCTGCCCGAGGGCACACGCCTGATGCTGCTGGCACCGGTGGTACACGAGCGCAAAGGCGAGTTTGCCGAGCTGCTGGCGCAACTCCAAGCACAGGGCTATGTGCGCTTTCGCATCGATGGGGAGATTGTGCAGGCCAGCGACTTGGCCGCTCTGCCGCCCCTGGCCAAGCAGCAGCGCCACAGTATTGAGGTGGTGGTGGACCGCCTCAAAATCCGCCCCGACAGCGCCAGCCGTCTGGCGCAAAGCCTGGAAACCGCTCTGCGCCTGAGCCAGCACAGCGGCCATAACAGCCCCGGCCACCAAGGCCGCTTGATTGCCTGGGATATGGATGCAGAGCAAGCCCACACCCTCAGCAGCCGCTACGCCTGCCCGCAATGCAGCTACAGCCTGCAAGAGCTAGAGCCGCGCCTGTTCTCCTTTAACGCCCCGCAAGGCGCTTGCCCCCGCTGCAATGGCCTGGGCGACTGCGAAGATTTTGACCCCGCCCTGGTGCTGGCACACCCCAGCATTAGCCTGGCGGGTGGAGCCATCGTCGGCTGGGATGAGCGCAACAGCGCCTACTTTGAGCTGCTGCAAGCCCTGGCTGCCCACTACGGCCAGGATGTGTACGCGCCGTTTGAAAGCTGGCCAGAAGCCGTGCAGCAAGTGGTACTGTATGGCTCAGGGCAAGAGGCCATCGCCTTCACCTACCAGCACGAAGGGCAGCGCCAAACCGTTACCCACCCTTTTGAAGGCGTGCTGCCCAATCTGCAACGGCGTTGGCAAGCCGCTGCCCCCAACGCCCCGCTGCGCCAGGCACTCGCCCCCTTGCGCAGCAGCCAGACCTGCCCCGCCTGCCACGGTACGCGCCTGCGGCCAGAGGCATTGCACGTCTTTATCGGCGCGGGTGAGCAGCAGCGCAATATCGGCGACATCAACCACGGCACGCTGGCCGACACCCAAGCCTGGCTAGACGCGCTGGTGCTGCAAGGCAACCAGGCAACGATTGCCGAAAAAATCCTGCTGCAAATCCGTACCCGCCTGCGCTTTTTGAACAATGTGGGGCTGGGCTATCTGAGCCTGTCGCGCAGTGCGGACAGCCTCTCAGGTGGCGAAGCCCAGCGCATCCGCCTGGCCAGCCAGATTGGCAGCGGCCTATCGGGCGTGATGTATGTACTGGACGAACCCAGCATCGGCCTGCACCAGCGCGATAACGACCGCCTGATTGCCACCCTCCAGCACCTGCGCGACCTGGGCAATAGCGTCATCGTGGTAGAGCATGATGCCGACATGATGCGCTCTGCCGACCACATCATTGACCTAGGCCCCGGCGCAGGCATCCACGGCGGGCGCATCATGGCGCAAGGGGATGTGGCGGCTATCTTGGCTGCGCCCGACTCACCCACCGGCGCATATCTGAGCGGCCAGCGCCAGATTGCCCTGCCCCAGCGCCGCACCGCCCCCGTCCCCCAGCAATGCCTGCGCCTCTTGGGGGCGAGTGGGCATAACCTCCAGCAAGTGGATGTGGATTTTCCGATTGGCCTGCTGACTTGCGTCACGGGGGTATCTGGCTCTGGCAAATCCACCCTGGTCAACGCCACCTTGTATGCCGAGGCCGCCCGCCGTCTGCAAGGGGCACACACCAGCCCCGCCCCCCTGCAAACGCTGCAAGGCTTGGAATGGCTGGATAAAGTCGTCGGCGTGGACCAAGCGCCCATAGGCCGCACCCCACGCAGCAACCCCGCCACCTACACCGGTATTTTTGGCCCCATCCGCGAGCTGTTTGCCCAAGCGCCCACCGCCCGCGAGCGCGGTTACAGCGCGGGGCGCTTTAGCTTTAACGTCACCCAGGCCAATGGCGGCGGGCGCTGCGAAGCCTGCCAGGGCGACGGCCTGATTAAGGTGGAGATGCACTTTCTGCCTGATGTTTATGTGCCCTGCGAGGTCTGCCACGGCCTGCGCTACAACCGCGAAACCCTAGAAGTGCAGTGGAAAGGCCAGAACATCGCCCAAGTGCTGGATATGACGGTGGAAGATGCCCTAGCCTTCTTCACCGACCAGCCCGCCCTGGCGCGGCGCCTGCAAACCTTGGTGGATGTTGGCCTAGGCTATATCCGCCTGGGGCAAAGCGCCACCACCCTCTCAGGCGGCGAGGCGCAGCGCGTCAAACTAGCGCTGGAACTAGGCAAGCGCGACACAGGCCGCACCCTCTACATCCTGGACGAACCCACCACCGGCCTGCACTTTGCCGATGTTGATTTACTGCTGCGCGTACTACACCGCCTGCGTGATGCGGGCAATACCATCGTCATCATCGAACACAACCTAGACGTTATCAAAACCGCCGACTGGGTGATTGACATGGGCCCTGAGGGTGGCGCAGGCGGCGGCCAAATCGTCGTCCAAGGCACGCCCGAGGCGATTGCCGCTCATCCTGATAGCCACACGGGGCGGTATTTGCGGGCTTATTT
>JAHAYB010000526.1 GCA_018384835.1 Comamonas sp. | reverse complement strand
GAACAAGGCTGGGATGTGCGTGATGTGCAAGTGCGTACCACTCGCCCCTCTGCCCATTGGTTCTACCTGCCTGCTTTGGCCTTGCTGCTGCTGGTGTGGTTTGGGCAGGGGCGGCGTTTGGCTTAGATACCAAGAGCAGCGCAATAGCCGCTAAAACCAAAGCCGCTGTGTTTTAGACAGCGGCTTTGCCAGAGCACAGAGTTGTGCGGGTGATTTTTTATTAACGCAGCACCAGTACGGGCTTGCTGGAGTGGGTGAGCACGTGCTGGGTCTCGCTACCCAGGAGCAAGCGCTTGATGCCTTTGCGCCCGTGCGAGGCCATCACAATCAGGTCCACATCTTTTTTATCAGCGGCGGCAATCACCGACTCTGCCACCAAGTCTGATTTGGTGATGAGGGTTTTAACCTTCACGCCCATTTTTTTACCTTCGGCCTTGATGGCTTCTAGCTTGGCATCGGCCTGTTCGCTCCACTGGGCTTCTAGGCGCTTGATTTCGGTGACATCCACGGTTGCGCCGCCCTCTAGGTAGCTGCGTGGATAGCGTGGCACAACGCGCAAGGCGATGAGTGTGGCTCCGCTGATTTTGGCTAGCGAGAGTGCGTGTTGCACCGCTTTATCAGAGAGGGAAGAGCCATCAGTGGCTACCAAGATGCGTTCGTACATGAGGTGTCCTTTAGTAAAAGTCTAAAAAAAGTCTGAAAAATGCCCTACCTGTCAATGCCTTAGCGCAGCATCACCCCGTGCTTGGGGCAAGCCACAGAGCGCAAAGAGGTCAGGGGCTACGGGATATGATGCCGCATCACCCCCTACAAGACTATGCATTCTGAAAGTTTTTTATTGCAAGAGCCCGCTTCTAAGCGCTCTGAAGCCCAGCCTTCGCCCACCTCTAGCGCCCCTGAGCGCCTGCAACTGCTCGATGACCCGGTAGAGTGGCCTGCCTTTGGCAAACCCCTGTGGCCCACAGAGCACAGCGGGGCAGCCCCAGAAACCGCGCCCACCTGGGATTCGCAAGTGGTGCTGCAAGGCATGTACTGCGCCACCTGCGCCTTAACCATTGAAGATGCCCTACGCGCCCTGCCGGGGGTGGAGAAGGTAGAAGTCTCTGCCGCTGCCCAGCGTGCGCGTATTGTGTGGCGGCCTGATACGGTGCTGCCCTCGCAATGGATGGCGGCTATTGCTCGCGCTGGCTATGGCGCAGTGCCTGCCCAAGATGCCCAGGCGCGTGAGCTGCGCCAAGCCCAGCAGCGCAAGGCATTGTGGCGCTGGCTGCTCGCCCTGTTTTGCATGATGCAGGTGATGATGTACGCATGGCCAGCCTACGAGGCGCTGCCCGGCGACTTATCACTAGAGATGGAGACTTTGCTGCGCTGGGCATCCTGGGTGATTTGTATTCCGGTACTGATTTATTCCTGTGGCCCTTTCTTTAGTGGCGCATGGCGCGATTTGCGCCAGGGGCGTATCAGTATGGATTTGCCGGTGGCGCTGGGCATGGCGCTGACCTTTGGCATTAGCTCTTTAGGCACATTTCAGCCGGAAGGTATTTTTGGCAAAGAGGTGTTTTTTGACTCCCTGTCGATGTTTGCTGCTTTCTTGCTGGCCGGGCGCTGGCTGGAGGTGCGCCTGCGCGACCGCACCGCTGGGGCGCTGGATGCAGTGCTCAACCGCCTGCCCGAAAGCGTTTTGCGCCAGGGCGCGGATGGTGAATTTGAGCGCACCAGCCTACGCCGTGTGCAGGTAGGCGATGTGCTGCGCGTGCTGCCCGGCGAGGCATTCCCCGTCGACGGGCTGCTGCTGGAGGGCAGAACCCAGGCCGATGAGGCGCTGCTCACGGGCGAGTCCCGCGCCATTGCCAAAACCCAGGGCGATAGCGTGATTGCGGGCAGTTACAACCTCAGCGCCCCGGTGCTGGTGCAGGTGCAAGCCTTGGGGGGGGATACCAAGTTTTCGCAAATTGTGGATTTGATGGAAAGCGCCATTACGCAAAAACCCCGCCTGGCGCAACTGGCCGACCGCGTAGCCGGCCCCTTCTTGCTGGTGGTGCTGTTGCTGGCAGCGGCCACCGCCATTTACTGGTGGCCGCAAGACCCAGGGCGTGGGCTGATGTATGCCGCCGTGGTGCTGATTGTGACCTGCCCCTGCGCTCTGTCTCTAGCCACGCCGGTAGCGATGCTGACGGCAGCGGGCACTTTGGCCAAGCAGGGGGTGCTGGTGCGCAATCTGCAAGCCTTGGAAAGCCTGGCACGGTTGGATAGCCTGGTTTTTGATAAGACGGGCACACTCACCCAGGAGGGGATGCGTGTCAGCGCCCTCTATAGCGCCCAGCAGCCGGGGCAGGCGATTGCTGTGGCGGCTTTGGCAGGTAAAGAATCATCCAAATCATCTGAATTAGCCGAGCAAGCCATGCCCTGGTGGGGGCTGGCGCAGGCGCTGGCGAAACAGTCACACCACCCGGTATCGCGAGCCGTGCAAAGCCTGGTGCTGGCTCCAGAGCTAGCGTGGCAAGGTCAGGTGTTACAGGTGCAGGAGCTGGCAGGCCAAGGCTTGCGTGCCCAGGTGAGCCATCCAGACCTCTGGCAGGGGCAGGCGCGTTGGGTGCGTCTGGGTTCTTTGGCCTTTGCTGCTAGTGCTTGGCCTGCGCCGCTGGAGCAAGCGGTTTATCTGGGTGTGGAGGCTGCTGAAGAGGGTGCTGCCCCCAAGCAGGAGGCGGTGACGGCACTGGCCGCTTTGGCGCTGCATGAAGGCTTGCGCCCCGAGGCTGCTGCCGTTGTGCAAGCCTTGCAGCGCCAGGGGATGCAGGTGCATCTGCTCTCAGGCGACGGGCAGGCGGCGGTGCAGCGTGTGGCGCAGGCCGTGGGGCTGGTGGGCGGCACGGCATCAGAGCGCAATCAACAACCACTGGTGCAGGCGCAGAGCAGCCCGGCCTCTAAGCTGGAGGCCATGCAGGCTTTGCAGGCGCAGGGGCACAAAGTGGGCATGGTGGGCGATGGTTTGAACGACGGCCCGGTGCTAGCGGGCGCGAATGCCTCTTTCGCCTTTGGCCAGGCTGTGCCGCTGGCACGCGCCAAATCCGACGTAGTGGTGCTGGGTAGTGACTTGCGGCAGGTGGCCAACACCCTAGTATTTGCCCGCAAAACCATGCGCATCGTGCGCCAGAACCTATGGTGGGCGGCGGGCTACAACGCCTTGGCTGTGCCCTTTGCGGCTATGGGCATGGTTCCGCCCTGGCTGGCGGGGCTGGGCATGGCGCTGAGTTCTTTGTGGGTGGTGCTCAACGCGGCGCGGCTGACCCGCTTTGTAGATACTGACGTACAACTTACTGTATAGGTGGCTGTTGTATTGCGGCAACGAGAGTGCTCTTTAAGAGCAGATTGGCAAACATGGAAGTTCTATATTTATTGATACCTTTGTCCGTGGTTCTGGTGCTTTTCATCGCGGTTGCTCTGTGGTGGGCCATTTATCGGGGACAATTCGACAGCGTTGAGCAAGAAGGCGAGCGCATTTTGCGGGACGATTGACGCTAGTCAATGCGGCAAAATCGCTAGCGGTTAACACTTTTGCTTGTTATTTGTCACGAGGTGCACGATGGATGCTTTAAAAACCCCGACTGCCCACTACAACGACACGGTAGTGCGGCAGTTTTCTATCATGGCCGTGGTTTGGGGCGTGGTCGGCATGTTTGTGGGGGTGTTTGTCGCCTCCCAGCTTGCCTGGCCTGAACTGAACTTCGGCATTCCCTGGCTTAGCTTTGGGCGTTTGCGCCCGCTGCACACCAATGCGGTGATTTTTGCCTTTGGTGGCAGCGCCTTGATTGGTACGAGCTATTACGTGGTGCAGCGTACCTGCCAAACCACTTTGTTCATGCCCAAGCTGGCCTCGTTCACCTTCTGGGGCTGGCAGGCAGTGATTGTGGCCGCTGCCATTAGCCTGCCCCTAGGCTTTACCCAAGGTAAAGAGTATGCCGAATTGGAGTGGCCTATTGACCTCTTGATTGCAGCAGTCTGGGTGTCTTACGCCATTGTGTTTTTTGGCACTATCGGTATCCGCAAGGTTAAGCACATCTATGTGGCTAACTGGTTCTACGGCGCGTTTATTTTGGCCGTGGCCTTGCTGCACATTGTGAATAACATCTCTGTGCCCGTGGGTCTGATGAAGAGCTACTCCGCCTACGCCGGTGTGCAAGATGCCATGGCGCAATGGTGGTACGGCCACAACGCCGTGGGCTTCTTCCTGACAGCAGGCTTTCTGGGCATGATGTACTACTTCATCCCCAAGCAGGCTGGTCGCCCTGTGTATTCCTACCGCCTGTCCATCGTTCACTTTTGGGCGCTGCTTTTTACCTATATGTGGGCTGGCCCTCACCACCTGCACTACACCGCCCTGCCTGACTGGACCCAATCCCTGGGGATGGTCTTCTCGCTGATTTTGCTGGCACCTTCTTGGGGCGGCATGATTAACGGCATCATGACCTTGTCGGGCGCTTGGCACAAACTGCGCGATGACCCCATCCTGCGCTTCCTGATTGTGTCGCTGTCTTTCTACGGCATGTCCACCTTTGAAGGCCCCATGATGGCCATCAAGACTGTGAACGCCTTGAGCCACTACACCGACTGGACTGTGGGTCACGTTCACTCCGGCGCTTTGGGCTGGGTGGGTCTGGTGACTATGGGTTCGCTGTACTACCTGGTTCCCCGCCTGTTTGGCCGCACCGAGATGTACTCCAAATCTGCGGTTGAGCTGCACTTCTGGCTGGCCACCATCGGCATCGTGCTGTACATCGCGGCCATGTGGATTGCCGGCGTGATGCAAGGTCTGATGTGGCGCGCTATTAACCCCGACGGCACTTTGACCTACACCTTTGTGGAAAGCGTCAAGGCTACCTACCCCTTCTACGTGATTCGCGTGGTTGGCGGCTTGCTGTACCTGACCGGCATGGTGCTGATGGCTTGGAACGTGTTCAAGACCGCAGCGGCAGGTCGCTCGGTGAAAGTTAGCGTCCCCGCCGGCAACCCGGCACACGCCTGAACCCTCTAGGAGAGCTTGTTTACTATGTCTAGCAATAACAACAAGGCCCCAGGCGGCTTCACCCATGAACGGGTTGAAACCAGCAACTTCTTGCTGATTGTTTTGACCTTCTTGGTCATTTCCGTGGGGGGCTTGGTGGAGATTCTTCCCCTGTTCTTCCAAAAATCGACCACCCAGCCGATTGAAGGGGTCAAGCCCTACGAGCCTTTGCGCCTACTGGGGCGCGACATCTATGTGCGTGAAGGCTGCTACAACTGCCACTCGCAGATGATTCGCCCCTTCCGCGCCGAGACGCTGCGCTACGGTCACTACTCCGTCGCTGGTGAGTTTGTATATGACCGCCCCTTCCAATGGGGTTCCAAGCGTACCGGCCCTGACCTGCACCGCGTAGGCGGCAAGTACAGCGACGAATGGCACCGCATCCACTTGAACAACCCGCGTGATGTAGTTCCCGAGTCCAACATGCCTGAATACCCCTGGCTGGAAAAGAACCTGGTAAACCACACTGTGGTGGAGCAGCGTATGCGCGGCTTGAACAAATTGAGCTACCACTACAGCGAAGAAGAAATCGCTGGGGCTGAGGCAGCAGTCAAAGGCAAAACCGAAATGGAAGCCTTGATTGCCTACCTGCAGGGCCTGGGTACTGCTTTGCGTTAATCAGGAGAAAGCTATGGATATCACCACCATGCGAATTGTTGCCACTGTGGCATCCATGGCTTGCTTCATCGGAATCGCTTGGTGGGCGTATGCCCGCCAGAACAAAGACCGTTTCGATGAGGCAGCCAACCTGCCCTTTGAGCAAGATTGACCCTCCTTTAAGAATGAGAACAACCCATGAGCGATTTCATAAATAGTTTCTGGCCGATTTACATTAGCGTGATTTCTGCTGCTGGTGTCTTTGGCTGCTTGCTGCTGCTGATTTTGACCGCCCGCAAAAAAGTGGAGTCTGCTGAAGACAACACCACTGGCCACGTCTGGGACGGCGACCTGCGCGAGTTAAACAACCCCATGCCCCGCTGGTGGATGTGGCTGTTTGTCTCGACCGTAGTGTTTGCCACCTTCTACCTGATTGCCTACCCTGGCATGGGTTCCTACTCCGGCCAACTGGGCTGGTCGCAAGTGGGCGCTTACGAAAAAGAGGTAGAACGTGCCGAGGCCGAGCTGGCTCCCCTGTATGCCAGCTACAACAGCATGTCCGCCGAGGAAATGTCTAAAGACAGCGCTGCCATGGCTATTGGTGCCAACCTGTTTCAGAACAACTGTGCGCAATGCCACAGCTCTGACGCGCGTGGCGGCAAGTCCTTCCCTAACCTGACCGATAACGACTGGCTATGGGGCGGTAATCCTGAGCAGATCCATGCCACTATCACCAATGGCCGTATGGGTGTTATGCCCCCTCAGGCTGAAGCCATTGGCACACCTGATGATGTACGCAACCTGGCGAACTATGTGCTCAGCCTCTCGGGCAGCCCCCATGACTCGGCCAAAGCCTCGATGGGTAAAGACAAGTTCTTGGTCTGCTCTGCCTGCCACGGACCGGATGGCAAAGGCAATCAAGCCTTGGGAGCCCCTAACCTGACCGATGACATTTGGTTGCATGGCTGGGGTGAGTCTTTAGTCATTGATATGATTAACAACGGCAAAACCAATATCATGCCCCCCCAAGCCAAAGAAAATGGCGGCAAACTTACACCTGAGCAGGTCAATGTATTGACTGCTTATGTTTGGAGTTTATCGAATAAGCCAAATTCTGCCAATTAAATTGGCAATGAGCAACAAAGCGGCAGATTCTGCCGCTTTTTTTCATTGTGTTTAGAGGTGCTTAAAAGTTATGAATCCTGAAGAAAACAAAAAAACCCGAAAAATCAATATTCAAAAAGAGGCAGGCTCTGCCTCTTTATTTGAAGCACATAAAAAAGTCTATCCACGCTCTATCAGTGGGTTCTTTATGAACTGGCGTTGGGCATTAGTCTTTTTAACCCAAATTGTATTTTATGGTTTACCTTGGCTAGAGTGGGGACAGCGCCAAATTATTCTATTTGATTTGGGGGCGCGGCGTTTCTATCTATTTGGCTTGGTTTTATATCCCCAAGATTTTATTTACCTTTCTGGCCTGTTGATTATTTCTGCATTGGCATTGTTTCTATTCACAGCGGTAGCGGGTCGGCTATGGTGTGGTTTTAGCTGCCCGCAAACGGTTTATACCGAAATTTTCATGTGGATTGAGCAGAAGGTAGAGGGTGAGCGCAGCGCCCGTATGCGCTTGGATAAAAGCGGCTGGACCTGGGAAAAAATTTGGAAAAAATCGCTGAAACAATCTCTGTGGATTATAGTTTCACTATGGACGGGCTTTACCTTTGTGGGGTATTTTGTACCCATTCGACAACTGGCTGGCGAGCTAATGCAGTTTCATGGGAGCTGGCAAATTTTTTGGGTGCTATTTTATGGCTTTGCCACTTATGGCAACGCTGGCTATTTGCGCGAACAAGTGTGTAAATACATGTGCCCCTATGCACGCTTCCAAAGTGCGATGTTTGACAAGGATACCCTGATTGTCAGCTACGACCCTATACGTGGTGAAAATCGCGGCCCCCGTAAAAAAGGCATTGATTACAAAGCCAAAAGCTTGGGTGACTGTATTGACTGCAAGCTATGCGTTCAAGTCTGCCCTGTAGGCATTGATATTCGCAATGGCCTACAATATGAATGTATTGGCTGCGGCCTGTGTATTGATGCCTGCGATAGCATTATGGACAATATGCAATACCCACGTGGTCTGATTCGTCTCACTACGCAAAATGCTGTTACTAAAGGCTGGGATAAACCCCAAATTGTTAAACGGGTATTGCGCCCCAGGGTATTGGTTTACTCCAGCATCTTAATTGGTTTGACCTTGGCTATGCTCATCAGCATGGGGCTGCGTCAGCCTTTGAAGGTGGATATTATCCGCGACCGTGCTGCCTTAGCACGCCTAGTGCCCGGCGGTAAAATTGAAAACATTTATCGCCTACAAGTAATGAATGCTACCGAAGCCAACCAAACCTATCGTGTGCGCGTACATGGCGTAGAAGGCATTGAACTGGTAGAAGGCGCATCTGTTGAAGTGCTACCAACCCAAACCATTGGCCTGCCTGTGCGTGTACAAATTCCGCATGGTAGTTTGCCGCCTGGTTCTCACACCATTATTTTTGATATTGATGCCGCTAGCGGCCAAGGTCGAGTGTCTGAGCGCTCGGTTTTCTTAGTACCGCGTTAATAGGAGTTTTTATGGCAGCTAAAGCAATGGCAGGAGCCAAGCACTCACCCACCAGCAAACCATGGTGGCAATATGGCCATGTTTGGCTTATTATCAGCGGCCCTTTGGTGGTGGTGATTGCCGGTATTATTACCGCCTATATCGCATTCAGTGGAGCGGATATCGTAGTAGATAAAAATTACTACCAAAATGGCTTGGATATAGACAAACGCCCAGACCGCAGCCCCAAAAGTATTGCCCCGGCACAGGCGGTACGCAACCACGCGGTCACCCCCGATGAGGATTTACCGGACTTGCAGCCCAAATAAATCCATGGCGGGTACGCTGCTGTGCTTGCCTTATCATCCAGCTATCTGCCCTGATTTTTTATTCTAGGGCAAAGCAAAGCGCCTGAACTGGTGGCAATTTCACCAAGCTCAGGCGCTTTTTTTAATTTTGGCTGATGTAAGTCTTATACAAAAAGCCGTGCGAATGCGTTTTTATGCTTTTACCCTGCTGCCAGCACTGCTTCCTCTTGCGGCTCTGTAGCTAGGAACGCCTCTAGCGAGTCATCCATGGCTTGCATCCAGGGGGTATGGTGCGCTGGGGACATGGTTCCCGTCATGGTGGAGCGGTAGCTGCGGTTGCGGTAGCCCAGAATGTCTTTTTGCTTGTCATGCTTCCATTCCTTGAACAAAGTGGCCATGCCTTCTACGTCAAAGCAGGGGTAGTCCGTGGGTTTGAGCAGGTCGCGGATATAAGCGGCCTGGAAGTCGATATCTTCCTCCACGCTGCTAGTGGACTCTTCCTTGTTTAACCAGCGCTGGCTGTCTTGGCGCATGGCTTGTTTATTCGGTAGGGATAGGTCGCCCAACATCACATCACGCGCATACCAGGCTTGGGCATCAAACATATTGAAGGTGTAGTACTGGTCTTGCATACCTAGGTAAATCAGGTGGGGGTTATCCATCCAGAAAATACCTTTGTACAAATCAGCCGGGTATAGACGGTTATGGGTTCGCAAGGTTAAGTCATTAGGCAGGAAGGGGTAATGGTGCTGGTAACCGGTACATAGCACGATGGCATCCACTTCGGTGCTGCTGCCGTCCTTAAAATAAGCGGTATTACCCTCTACGCGCTTGAGTAGCGGTTTTTCACTAAATGCCTCTGGCCAGTCTAGCCCCATGGGTTCAGAGCGATAGCTAAAGGTGATGGATTTAGCACCGTATTTGTAGCACTGTGTGCCAATATCTTCTGCTGAGTAGCTGCTGCCGACAATCAGGACATTTTTATCGGTAAATTCACAGGCATCGCGGAAATCATGGGCATGTAATACGCGGCCTGGGAAGTTTTCTACCCCTTCAAAATACGGCACATTGGGCGTGGAGAAATGGCCAGTTGCTACCACCACCCAGTCAAACTGCTCGGTAAAGTTGCGGTCTTGTTTCATGTCGCGAATAGTGACGCTGAATTTCTTGGTGTTCTCGTCATACTCCACCCACTGAATAGAGTGCAGAAATTTGATTTGCTCGCGCAGGCCACTTTTTTCAATGCGCCCCATAATGTAGTCACGCAAAACGGCGCGGGGAGGGTAAGAGGCAATCGGGCGGCCAAAATGCTCTTCAAAGCTGTAGTCGGCAAACTCCAAGCATTCCTTGGGGCCGTTGGACCACAGGTAGCGGTACATGCTGCCGTGTACCGGCTCGCCATAGGCATCCAGGCCGGTGCGCCAGGTGTAGTTCCACATGCCGCCTAAGTCAGATTGTTTTTCATAGCAAACAATTTTGGGTACAGCCTTGCCAGCGCGGCGGGCAGCATCAAAAGCACGTAGTTGTGCCAGACCGCTAGGGCCAGCGCCCAAAATAGCAACACGCATATTATCGATTTTTGTCATTAGAAAAACTCCTTTTATTAAATAAAAATAAACAGGCGAATCAATCACTGCCCAAGAGAGAGCATAGATTTCACCCATACAATTAAAATAATGCAGCCAGCAAATTACATAAAAGTAAGCTGCAAATTAGGCGTAAAAATACTGAAATTAAATTGTTGGCAGCAGATGTACGCCTGCTTTAAATGGGAATCAGTTTGTTGCTTGCCGTTGGTAAGCAACATTTGATAATGGCAGTGGCTAAGATAGCCAAGAAAGGCGGGTGAGAAATTGCTTCTCCCCTAAAGCTAACCTTGGCGATAAGAAGGATAGCTGTGTGCATTATAACACAAAAAATTATTTTATGCTTAATTTCTTAAAAAACACACAATCACTACGTAAAGCAGCTATAAAAAAACCCGATATGGAGATAAATCCACTA
>JAHAYB010000513.1 GCA_018384835.1 Comamonas sp. | reverse complement strand
CCCCAGTAGTAGCACCGCAAATACCAGCCAGGCCAATACCGACAGCGCCGCCTTATGGTCCCAGCGCCAGGCGTGGCCGTAGAGCGCCTCGCCAAACAGCCAGCCCACCAGCAAGGTAGCCGTCAGCAGGGCAAAGCCCACCTGTACGCAGCGAAACATAATGCGCTCCAGCGTCAGCAGGGGCACACCCGCTTGTGCTTGGCTGGCGCGGCGCATTCGCCACTCAGCGCGGGTCATCAAGCTGGCATGAACCACGGCGGCGGCAAACATGCCATAGGAGGCCACGCCCAGCGCCAAATGCAGCGGCATCCAAGCCGAATGCTGGTGGCTCAGTGGTGCGCCAGGAAAAAACAGCGCCAGCAACACCGTAGCCGCGCACAGCGCTGAGAGCACCCCCGCCGCCCGCATACGTGGGTATAGGCGCTGCTCAATAATGTACATCCCCAGCATCAGCCAGGCAGAAATGGACAGCGCAGGCGCAAAGCCAAAACGTGCCGGCCCCGACAACATACCCACCACCATAGCCAGCAAATGCAGCGCCCAAGCGACATACAGGCTTTGGCGGGCATGGGTCAGTGACCAGCGCTGGGTAGCTAAGGCAGGCAAGATATAGGCTAAGAGGCTGGCCAGCGAAGCCAGCAGCGACCACAAGGGAATGTGTAAAAGAAATTCAGGCTGAGAGGGCATAGCCCGCCATCATATCGCCGCCGTCTGGTAGCGGCAGGGGGCAGCAGATTGCCCAGCGGGTAGAATTTGGCGCTTTGGCTAGCCGCTGGGGCTGGCACTTTTTTGAGATGGATGGTGTCCCCATGGCCTCTGCGCTTACCGACAAACTTTCTCGCCTGGTCAAGGAAATGCGCGGCCAGGCGCGTATTACCGAGTCCAACGTGCAAGACATGCTGCGCGAAGTGCGCATGGCCTTGCTGGAGGCGGACGTGGCTCTACCCGTGGTGCGTGAATTTATCGCCCGCGTCAAAGAAAAAGCCCTGGGCCAAGAAGTGCTAGGCAGCCTGCAACCCGGCCAAGCGCTGGTGGGCATCGTCAATGCCGAGCTAGCCGCCACCATGGGCGAGGGCGTGGCCGACATCAACCTAGCCGCCCAGCCGCCCGCCGTGATTTTGATGAGCGGCCTGCAAGGCGCGGGTAAAACCACCACCACCGCCAAGTTGGCCAAGCACCTGATTGAAAAGCGCAAGAAAAAAGTGCTCACCGTCTCGGGCGACGTGTACCGCCCAGCGGCGATTGAGCAGCTCAAAACCGTCACCAAACAGGCGGGTGCAGAATGGTTTGCCAGTACCCCCGACCAAAAACCCCAAGACATTGCCCGCGCCGCGCTGGATTACGCCAAAAAGCATTACTTTGATGTGCTGCTAGTCGATACCGCAGGCCGCCTGGCCATTGACGAGCTGCTGATGCAGGAGATTCAAGAACTGCACGCCATTTTGAATCCGGTCGAAACCCTGTTCGTCGTTGATGCCATGCAGGGGCAGGACGCGGTGAATACCGCCAAAGCCTTTAAGGAAGCGCTGCCGCTGACGGGCATCATCCTCACCAAAATGGACGGTGACTCTCGCGGCGGTGCGGCGCTATCGGTACGCGCCATTACCGGTGCGCCCATCAAGTTTGCGGGTGTCAGCGAAAAAATTGACGGCCTGGAAGTCTTCGATGCCGAGCGTCACGCCCAGCGCGTACTGGGCATGGGCGACATCGTGGCGCTGGTCGAGCAGGTCACGCAGAACGTCGATATGGAGGCGGCGCAAAAGCTGGCCGAAAAAGTCAAAAGCGGCGACGGTTTTGACCTCAACGACTTCCTGGCACAGTTGCAGCAAATGAAGCAAATGGGCGGCCTGTCTAGCCTGATGGACAAGCTGCCCACCGAGCTGGCCGGTAAAGCCGGGGCGATGGATATGGACAAGGCGGAAAAAGACATCCGCCGCAAGGAAGGCATCATCTGCTCCATGACCGCGCAAGAGCGCCGCCAGCCCGCACTTATCAAAGCCACACGCAAGAAGCGTATTGCCCAGGGCGCAGGTGTTCAGGTGCAAGAGGTCAACCGTCTGCTCAAAGAGTTCGACCAGATGCAGGGCATGATGAAAAAAATGAAAGGCGGCGGCATGATGAAAATGCTCAAGCGCATGGGTGGCATGAAAGGGATGCAAGGCTTAATGGGCGGTTTGGGTGGTGGCGGAATGCCTAAGTTGCCGTTTTAACCCGCTTTAACCCGTATGAAGTAAGTAGTTACCAAGTATCCCAATTCCACGACCCGTAACGCACAACCTGCTAGCACACCCACACCCACTTATACCTATACTGGATAATTTTGCCATTTTGCCCCTGGCCTGCTGCAATAGGCCGCACCAGGGGCATTTTTTATCTAAGCCCATATGGGTTTTTTGTATTGCATATTGATATTTTACTATTTTATTGTTGATAGGATACCCCCATGCCGTCCATTGCCTCCTCCCCCGATGATGAGCAAGGAGCCATTGCACCGATAGATTCTGCTTTTATTGGAATGCCAGATTTACCGGTTTTTTCAGATTTTTCAGAACTATCAGACCCAGACCCCATGGGGAACTTCCCCATTCTTTCAGAGCCAGACACTGCCCACCTGCGCCTGCCCCAGTATTCACTAGAATCCGAATCCAGTGTCTTAGGCGGCCTGCTATTGGACAACCATGCCTGGGACAGAGTGGGGGATTTATTGGTAGAAAGCGATTTTTACCGCCATGAGCACCGCTTGATTTTTACCGCCATCAGCAAAATGATTGGCGAGAATAAACCCGCTGATGTGATTACCGTATTTGAACACCTGCAAACCCAAGGCAAGGGGCAGGAAGCGGGCGGGGTCATTTACCTGAACCAATTGGCGCAATATGTACCCAGCGCCATGAATATACGCCGCTACGCTGAAATTGTGCGGGAAAAGGCGATTTTGCGGCGCTTATTAACCGCCAGCGATGAAATTGCCACCCAAGCGCAAAACCCCAAAGGCAAAACCATAGAGCGTATCTTGGATGAGGCGGAGCAAAAAATCTTCGCTATTGGCGAAGAAGGCTCGCGGATGAAGCAGGGCTTTCAATCCATGGATAGCCTGGTCATTGACCTGCTCGACCGGGTACAGGAAATGGCGGAAAATCCCCAGGATGTCACCGGCGTGCCCACCGGCTTTATTGACCTGGACCGCATGACCAGCGGTTTACAACCCGGTGATTTAGTGGTGCTGGCCGCCCGCCCGTCTATGGGTAAAACCTCGTTGGCGGTTAATATTGCCGAGCACGTCGCCTTGCATGAAGGTTTGCCGGTAGCGATTTTCTCGATGGAAATGGGCGCTGCCCAATTGGCGGTGCGTATTGTTGGCTCTATTGGCCGCATCCACCAAAGCAATTTACGCACCGGCAAACTCACCGATGAAGAATGGGGGCGCTTGAGTGAAACAGTAGAAAGCCTGCGCCAAGTCTCTTTGCATATTGATGAAACCCCTGGGCTTACCCCGTCTGAACTACGCGCCAATGCCCGGCGCTTGGCGCGTACCAGTGGCAAG
Source organism: Comamonas sp. (assembly GCA_018384835.1). GTDB lineage: Bacteria > Pseudomonadota > Gammaproteobacteria > Burkholderiales > Burkholderiaceae_C > Comamonas. The sequence goes on along the minus strand of JAHAYB010000513.1, from coordinate 524 downwards.
CTGGGTTTGATTGTGGTTGATTATTTGCAATTAATGGCAGGCTCTGGCAATGGCAGCAGTGGCGATAACCGCGCTACAGAGCTGGGGGAAATTTCCCGTGGCCTGAAAATGCTGGCTAAAGAGCTGCAATGCCCGGTGATTGCCTTATCCCAGCTTAATCGCTCGGTAGAGCAGCGCACCGATAAACGCCCCATGATGAGTGATTTGCGAGAATCTGGGGCTATTGAGCAAGATGCGGATATTATTATGTTTATTTACCGTGACGATTATTACAACAAAGACAGCAAAGAACCGAATGTGGCCGAAATTATTATCGGCTAACAGCGCAATGGTCCGACGGGAACGGTCAAACTCTTCTTCCAGATAAGCCAAACACGTTTTGAAAATCTTGCCCTGGGGCAGGATGATTATTAAATGCCTCACTCTTATTCTGCCCCTGGCGCAGCCGCTGCGCCCGCCTCCCCTGTAGTGCCATCGGCCTCGGCACAATTTGCCGTCGGCATTGACCTGGGAACCAGCCACTG
>JAHAYB010000509.1 GCA_018384835.1 Comamonas sp. | reverse complement strand
CATTCATAAATAAAGGGCTGCCCGGCACACCCAATGCCAGGGAGAGCAAAATAAAGAATCCGGCAAAAATTCGCACAATCTGCCAAGAGGTCATGGGTATGATTCCTTTAGTAATTTGGTAAAAAATTAAAACTTAGGCTTTGGCCTTGCAGCGTGGGCAAACCAAGGCGGCAATGGGCAAGAAGAATACCCCTGCCGCCACGCCAAAGCCCGCAGCAACACCCAGCAAGTTCGCCCAATCCACCCAGTAACCCATTTCAGAGAAGGAGGATTTGGTGAGCGCTGGGGTGGCAAAAAACAAAACCACGGCCACAACAGCAGCCAGCATCATGGCTGGGCGAATGGCGCAGCTATTGAGGCGCTTGCGTGCCACTACCAGCAATACCAGCCAAATCAGCAATAAAACCAGCAAAGTCGGCCAGATAGACAGCGCGATTTCATAAACAATATTCAAAACCAGCCAAATTTCGTACATGGTGTATCTCCTTGTGCTATTAAAAGCGATGAGAAAAAATAAATACCAAGCCTGTGCGCCGTATTACACGCGGCCTTTGAGCACAGCCATGTAGGCGGGTTTGAGCATCCGGGTTTTCATCAGCCAGGCGAAATAGCTGTCTTGCAGCGGCTCAATCATGGGCAGCGAGGGGATGAGGCGGCCTTCGTAGTCAAACTCAATCAGCCAGGCAGAGCCTTCACGCAGCAGCATGGGGCAGGAGGTGTAGCCGTCAAATTTTTGCCCTGGCTCGCGCCCGGCAATCACATCCACTAGGTGCTGCGCCACGATGGGGGTGCTTTTCTTCACGGTTGCGGCTGTTTTGCCGCGTGGTGTGCCGTTGATATCGCCCAGGCCAAACACGTTTTTGTAGCGGCGGTGTTGCAGGGTTTCTTTGTCCACCTCTAGCCAGCCACCGGCAGCCATCGGGCCTTCTTGCCAGGCGAGGTCAGAGTTTTTCACCGCATCGGGTGCGCGCATGGGCGGCACGGCGTGCAGCAGGTCGTAATCAACGCTGTTTTTTTCGCCTTCGGGGCTGGTGAAGATGGCTTTGCGTGCGCCAATATCTACGCCGGTGAGTTTTTGCGTGAAGTGGACATCAATGCCCAGGCCGTCCCAGCGCTCCAGCACTTTGTCATTGATGACTTTGACACCAAATACATTGTCTAGCGCAGAGTAAAAATCCACTTTGGACTGCCCCAGCGTACCGGCTTGAGCCAGGCGGTCGCGCAGCATAAAGGTCATTTTTAGCGGAGCGCCTGCGCATTTGAGGGGAGTGGCTGGCAGGGTCATCACGGCCTTGCCGCCTTTTTGGCGGAAAGCGTCCATGGCAGCCCAGGTTGCCACGGCTGCCTCTGAGCTGGGATAGACGCTGGTCAGGCCATTTTGGCCGATGGCTTTAACGTCCATGCCCTCAATCTGCGTCCAGTCTTGATGGGTTCCGGTGGCAACGACCAGGTAGTCGTACTGCACGCGCTGGCCGCCGGTGGTAACGACGGTGTTAGCGGCGGGGTCAAACTCGGCCACCATTTCTTTAATCCACTGCACGCCTGCGGGCTGGAGCTGGGCGTTGCGGTCAATCACCTTCTCAACCGGCCAGATGCCAGAGGCGATGAGGGTAAAGCCGGGCTGGTAGTTATGCACTTCCTTGGCATCAATGATGGTGATGCGTGCGCCGTCCAGCATATTGCTCAGGCGGTGGGCCATGGCAATACCGGCCAAGCCGCTACCGGCTATCACGATATGTGCCTTGGTGGCCAGGCGGGCGGCTTGGGCGGGGGCAGATTGCAGCCCCAAAGCCAGGGCAGCGCCCGCCGAGCCAGCCAGCAGCGCACGGCGTGTGGGCTGGCTGGGGCTGTTACTGGCAGCGGGTTGCTGTGGGTTGTTAGGGGTGGTCATGCGGGTCTCCTTGTGAAACCGGGGCAATAAGGCATAAGCATAAGTGCAAACAAATATAAGCGAGTTTATATTTATCCTGAGCGCTGAAAGAGGCTGGCTGGCTTATCAGGCCACTTGTGCCAGCAGGCGCACCACGTGCGCCAAGCCCTGGTGGCCAGCGCCTTCGTTCAGCTCTACCTCGCCCTCCCAGGCCAGTGCGGGCTGCAACTGGTGGTCAAAATCTTGCATCAGACCCTCTAGGCTGTAGAGCATGGCGGCATTGCCGGGGCCGCCACTTTGGTGGCTTTGCTGGTAGCGCAGTTGCTCAGGGGTAAAGGCTTCCAGCAGCAACCAGCCGCCGGGGCGCAAGGCTGCTAGGCTTTGGCGGTGTACATGGGTGCGCAGCGGCGGCGGCAGGTGGACAAAGGTGAGCACCACCGCATCCACGCTGGCGGGGGCGGGTGTCCATTCGGCCAGGTCGGTATGCAGGGTTTGCAGGTTGATGCCTTGGCGCTGCGCCAGTTGCTGGGCTTTTTGCAAGCCAACGGCTGAGCCATCAATCGACTGCACGCTATGCCCTTGGCTGGCCAGCCAAACGCTGTTACGCCCCTCGCCATCGCCGGGCAGCAGGATGTGGCTGGCTGGGGTCAGGCGGTGCGCTTGCTCACGCACAAAGGCGTTGGGGGTCGTGCCGTAGCGGTAGTCATCACCGGCAAAGGTTTGGTCCCAGAAGTTCATCGTGTTTCTCCCGTGTTTACTGTTTGCTCACTGTCTGTTTACTGTTGATTGCTTGGGGTTGAGTCCAGCAGGCTGGTATTGGCCTGTGCAAGCACCTGCTCATCCAGTTGCCCCGCCAATAGCGCCAGTTGTAGATGGTTCATCAGCACGGCACTACGCGCTTGCGCCAGCGCTAAACGGCTAGCTGCGTGGGCGGTATCGGCCTGCAACACATCCAGCAGGGTGCGATGGCCGATTTCATAGCCGGTATGGGTGGCATCCTGACGCAGGGCACTGGCTTTGAGCGCTGCTTCTAGCGCTTCGACTTGGCCTTTACCGGCATCCAGCCCCAGCCAAGCGGCATGTACCTGTTGCGCCACTTGCTGACGGGTGTGGTCTAAGGTGGCCTCGGCCTCGCTGAGTTTGGCCAGGCTTTCGGCCTCTTTAGCGCTGCGCCAGCCACCGGTGTAGAGCGGCACGGTCACTTGCACGCCCAGCATGGCGTTGGTGTTTTTATTGCGTGCGCCGCTGCCGTAGTCGCCACGTCCTGAGAGGCGCTCTTGCTCGGCCACGGCCACCATTTCTACAGTGGCGGATTGGCTGGCTCGGTGTTTATCTACCTCGGCACGGGCGATTTCTACAGCGCGTTGTCTGAGCAAAATGCCCGGATTGGCCTCCTCCGCCAGCGTTTGCCAATGCGCCAGACTTTGCGCTTGCAGCAGCTGCTGGGGGTGCGCCTTGGGTAAATGGGCATCTAAATCAGCGCTGGATAGACCTGTGGCATCGGCCAGAGCGCGGCGTTGAATCGCCAGCTCGGTTTCCGCGCCCACTTTTTGCGCTTGCAATTGCGCCAGTTGCGCCTTGGCTTCGTGGACGGCAGTGATGGGCGCTGCGCCTAGTTCAAAGCGCTCTTGCGCCTCGGTGCTGGCTTTTTCTACGGCTTGCAGTTGCTGCTCCAACACACGCAGGGTTTCTTGCGCCACGGCCAGATTCAGATAGTGCTGGGTAGTACGCAGCATGGCGCTTTGCTGGGCAAGCTGCCATTGCAGTTCGCCCATGTCGGCCATTAGGGAAAGTTGCTGCTGCTGGGCGCGACGCTCAGGGTGGTAGAGCGGTTGACTGGCCTGCACGGCCAAGCGGGTCGCCGCGCCGCTGGTGACGGAGGTGCCAAAATCCACGCCCCGATTCGTGCCCATGCCGGGGGCGCTGAACTGGGCGTTACGCATTTCTGTCTCGCCACGGGCTAGGCCAGCGGTGGCGCTCATTTGTACGCCGGGTCGCCATAGGGCGGCGGCTTGTCGGCGCTGTGGGTCGGCGCTGGCGTGGGCAGCACGAGCAACGGCCAGTTCAGGGTCATGCTGTTGGGCGGCCTGCCACGCCTGTTCTAAATCCAGCGCTTGGGCAGAAAAAGCAGTCCATGCCAAGAGCAAGGCAGCGGCTAATTGTTTTTTCAGGGGCGTTTTCATGCGTTAGCTCCTTCATGCTCGGCGGCTGCGCCGCGCACCACATCCAAGCGGTTGCGGTAGGCCATGAAATACAAAATAGGGATGACCACCAAGGTCAGCAGCGTAGAAACGGCAATGCCAAAAATCAGCGAAATGGCCAGGCCGTTAAAAATGGGGTCGTCCAGAATAAAAAAGGCTCCCAACATGGCTGCTACGCCGGTCAGCACAATCGGCTGGGCGCGGGTGATGGCTGATTGCACAATCGCCTGCTTGAAGTCCATGCCTGCCTGCACTTGCAAGCGGATGAAATCCACCAGCAAAATCGAGTTACGCACAATGATGCCGGCCAGCGCAATCATGCCAATCATGCTGGTGGCCGTGTACTGCGCCCCCAGTACGGCGTGGCCGGGCATAACGCCAATAATGGTCAGCGGAATCGGTGCCATGATGATGAGCGGCGTAAGGTAAGAACCAAAGTGCGCCACCACCAGCAGGTAAATCAAAATCAAGCCCACACCGTAGGCCGCGCCCATGTCGCGGAAGGTTTCGTAGGTGATTTGCCACTCGCCATCCCACTTCAGGGCGTAGCCGCGATAGGCATCGTCTGGCTGGTTGATAAAGTATTCCTCCAGCTTGTCGCCATCGGGTGCAATGATGTCGCCAATGGCGGCACGAGCGGCAAACATGCCGTAGAGCGGGCTATCGACCGCACCAGCCATATCGGCCACCACCATATTCATGGGCAGCAAATCTTTGTGATAAATAGGCTGCTCGCGCAGGCTGTCGGTGATGGTGACTAGCTCACGAATGGCCACCGTGCCACCTGTGGCGGTACGCACCGGCAGTTGCAGCAGCGCGTCTAAGCTGCCGTGCTCCTCAGCGGGTAATTGCATGAGTACGGGCGTGGGGTATTTGCTGGCATCGCGCAGCCAAGTCGCTTGCTCGCCAGACAGCCCAGCGTGCAGGGCAGAGACAATCGCCGCCTGCGGCACGCCCATCAGCGCAGCCTTGCGCCTATCAACCAGTAGTAGCTTGCGCGGCGCATCGGCAATGGAAGAATCGTCTAAATCCACAATACCAGCGGTTTCGTGCAGCGCTTGGCGCACGGCTTGGGCGACTTGGCGGCGGCCTTCAGCATCAGGCCCATAAATCTCGGCCACGATGGGCGAGAGTACGGGGGGGCCAGGCGGCACTTCTACCACTTTCACGTTTGCGCCCATTTTTGCGCCTATGGCTTGCAGGGCAGGGCGCTCGCGCATGGCAATGGCGTGGCTTTGCTGCTTGCGCTCGCTTTTGTCTTTGAGGTTGACCAGAATGTCGCCCACATGCCCACCTTGGCGCATATCGTATTGGCGCACCAGACCGTTAAAGTTAATCGGCCCTGCCGTGCCTGCATAGGCTTGGTAGTTGGTCACCTCGGGCACGCTGGCTAGGTGCTGGCTGAGTTCACGCAGCACGGCGGCGGTGTGCTCGGGCGGTGTGCCAGCAGGCATATCGACGACGATTTGGAACTCGCTTTTATTGTCAAAGGGCAGCATTTTGAGCTGCACCAGCCCCAGCACGGGCAGCACCACAGAAAAAGCAATCAAGCCCAGCACGCCCAAACCCAATAGGCTGCGATTGCGTCCGCCGCTGCGCTCGTGCAGCAGGGGGGCAAATACGCGCTCAAACAGGGGGGCGAGTTTGGCGCTTAGGCCGCTGTGCGTGGGCGCTGCGCTGCTATCTTTCTTATCAGCGCTTTTGTGCTGCTTCATCCACAGCCGCGCCAGCCAAGGCGTGACGGTAAAGGCGATGATTAACGACAACACCATGCCCATGCTGGCGTTAATCGGAATCGGTGCCATATAGGGTCCCATCAGCCCCGAAACAAAGGCCATAGGCAAGAGTGCGGCAATCACGGTAAAGGTCGCCAAGATGGTGGGCCCCCCAACCTCATCTACCGCGCCGGGGATTAGCTGGAACAGGGTTTTTTCTGGATACAGCCCTTGATGACGGTGGATGTTTTCCACGACAACAATCGCGTCATCCACCAAGATGCCAATCGAAAAAATCAAGGCAAATAACGAGACGCGGTTGAGCGTAAAGCCCCAAGCCCAAGACGCAAACAAGGTAGCCGCCAGCGTCAAGCCCACGGCCACGCCCACAATCACGGCCTCGCGCTTGCCCAGGGCAAAAAACACCAGCGCCACCACGCTGGCGGTGGCAAACAGCAGTTTTTGAATCAGTTTTTGTGCCTTGTCATTGGCGGTTGCGCCATAGTCGCGGGTTTCGGCGACTTGCACATCAGCGGGGATAACGGTGTTACGCAGGGTGTCAACGCGCTGCATGACGGCACGGGCAACATCAATGGCGTTTTCACCCGCCTTTTTGGTGATGGCGATAGTTACGGCGGGGTATTCCTGCGTTTTGCCATCCTGCACTTCGCCATGCCAGACATAGCGGGTGGCGGGCAGAGCGCCATCCGTCACGCTAGCCACATCTTTTAAGAAAACGGGCTTGCCTTGGTGTGCGCCGACCACAATCTCAGCCACCTCTTGGGCGTTGGCGAGAAAAGCACCGGCTTCAATCGCCACGGACTGGTTGGCCGAGAGCAGCTCGCCCACAGGCAGCCCCATATTGGCCGATTGCAAAGCCATGCGGATGTCGTCCACCGTGATATGGCTGCTGCTCATGCGGTTGCTGTCGAGCTGCACCAGCACGGCGCGTCCCATACCGCCTTGCGTGACCACCGTGCGTGTGCCGGGCACGCGCTTGAGTTCGGCTTCCATGCTGTGCGCTACGCGCTCTAGGTCGAACGCGCCGGTTTCGGGGTTTTCGCTAAACAGGGTGAGGGTGACTACCGGAACGTCGTCAATCCCCTTGGGGCGGATGATGGGCTCCATCGCCCCCAAGCCACGCGGCAGCCAATCGGCGTGGCTGCGTAGGGTGTCGTGCAGACGCACCAAGGCTTCAGAGCGCGGCACGCCCACCTGAAACTGCACCGTCAGCGCCGCTACGCCGGGCTGGGAGACGCTCATCACATGCTCCACCCCCAGCATTTGCGAGAGCACTTGCTCGGCGGGGATGGCAATCATTTGCTCCACATCGGCCACCGACGCGCCGGGAAAGGGCACGATGACGTTGGCCATCGTCACATCAATTTGCGGTTCTTCCTCGCGGGGGGTGACTAAAACGGCAAACAAGCCCAGCAGCAGCGCCAGTAACGCCAGCAGCGGGGTGATTTGTGCGCTTTGAAAGGCGGCGGCAATGCGCCCGGAAATGCCTAAATCAATCTGCTTGGTCATTTAGCGCACCTTGCCTGCTTTGATAGGTTCTAGCGCCACGGCATCACCGACTTGTAAGCCGCTCAAGACTTGCACCATCTCGCCTTGCACCCGCCCTAAGCGCACTTGACGCAGCAGGGGCTGACCGCCGTGGCCTTTCACATACAC
>JAHAYB010000498.1 GCA_018384835.1 Comamonas sp. | reverse complement strand
GTAACCAAAAAGCTCAGCGTGTTTATCCGTACCAGTGGCTTTGAGGGCCATGATCGCCAATACAGCAATCAGGCAACCCTTACCCTGGTGACACACAGCAGCGATACGCGTGAGCTGGTGGCTAGAGCGATGCAATTACTGGAGCAAATCTGGCGTGATGGATACAGCTATGCCAAAGGCGGAGTCATGCTTAGTGATCTCTGCCCGGCTGATGCAGCTCAGGCCGATCTGTTTGACCCAGAAACCAAACCTGATAACCCCGCACTGATGCAAGTTATCGACCACATCAACCAGTCCGGCAAAGGCAGGATTTTTCTGGCCAGGCAGGGTATGCGTAAAGACTGGGCCATGAAGCAGCAGTTTCTGTCACCGCGCTATACCACCCGCTGGGCTGATATCCCGATAGTGAAGTGAGTGTGTCAGAAACGGCAGCGGAAAATTGGTTGTTAAAAGGGGCGCTTTGCGTAGCACTTCCTGCGCTCAAAAGCCTGGCACGGCTGCTGCACTTGCCAAGCTAGTCGTCAACACCTAGTGTCTGGACGTTAACTACACATACCTGTGCTGTAAGTGTTTTCTTATAAGTATGAAACTATCTGATGCCATCAGCAGACTGCACGATTTTGACCGGCGATACGGTCGCTATGTGTTCGCAGCTCGCGATTTAACCAAAGTGCTGCACGGGGACTCCAAGCGTGCCCACGATGCAACCGTTGCTCGGTTGGTCAAGGAGAGAGTCCTTGAACGCCCGACCAAGGGGGTCTATGTATACAGATTTGCGCGTGATCACGGGGTGGGGACCATTGAGCTGATTGCCCGTACATTGAGACGACATCACTACAACTACATCAGCCTGGAGTCGGCGCTGTCAGAGTGGGGAGTGATTTCTCAAGTCCCGATTGACCGCCTTACCGTGATGACCACCGGACGCAAAGGCGAGTACCACACACCTTATGGGGTAATTGAATTTACTCACACGCAGCGTTCGGTGATGGATATTTTGGCCTCCTTCGTGGATCGTGGCCGCCCCCTGCCCATTGCCACCAAGCAGGCTGCCATTCGGGATTTACGGCGCGTGGGACGCAATACCCATTTGATGATTCCGGGAGAACTCGGACTTGATTGAGCATCAGAGCTTAACCTCGCTAGTTGCCAGCACAATCCAGGGCGGTACTGCCCCGCACTTGCTTGCAGCCATTGAAAGCGAGCTGCTGCAACTTCGTTTGCTACGCTCCCTGGATGATGCCGGACTTCTTAATGGACTGGTGCTGCATGGAGGTTCAGCTGTGAGGTTTTGCTATGGAGGGAATCGTTTCAGCGATGCTTTGAGCTTTGCTGGTGGAGCTGATTTTACCCTGCAGCGTTTTCTACACATAAAGCAATGCTTCGAAGCTGACCTGGGAATCCAGTGCGAGCTGAGTATTGCGGGCAAAGTATCCAGCACGCCTTACAAGGAAGCGGAGACTACCATTTCCCAGCTAGACCAATGGGCGCTTACTGTCTCTACCTCTAACAGTGAAGGGTACCCCTGCCAAGCAGTAAAACTTGAAGTGTTCAGAGCGGCGACACACACGGTACAGGCCATGCCCATTCAGATTGATTACGACTGCTTGCCAGCTGAGTACTCAGACATCGTTGTAATGGTGGAAGGCAAGAAAGAGGTTTTGGCTTTCATGCTGGCTTCATTGCCGTCGCTTCCTAGACAGGCCCGTTGCACATGCCTTTGGGATCTCGCTGGGTTGATGCGGCTTGGAACACCCCTGGATGCCGAGCTGCTTAAACTGAAAATCGCTAACCAAAGGTATACCACTGCTGTGTACCTCAAACACATCGAAAAATTGGCTTGTGACTTGCCGAGCGTTATCAATGACGGTGAGCTTGCTCAGACGATGCAGCCTCTTTTACCGGTGGATATTTATGAGCGTACTGCATGTGATTCACGCTTTCGCCGGTATCTGGTGGCAGTGCTCGGTGAGCTGCTATCGGATGTGAAAGAGCTGCTGGCGCAGCAGTCAGGTACTCAGCCAGCATTTCGTATGTAGACAAAAGAACGTTAAAAACGCAATTGATGCGGCTTCCCGTCTTAGGGGGCGTCCCTTCCCGGCAACCTTGAATACAGGGCATTTGCACCCTGCGACAGTTTTGTGGATCGGCTAACAGCAGGGGATGCGTGTTTTCATCAAAGCATTGGTGTGACGGAATACTGCGACAAGAAATGTCGCTAAATTGGAGGACAATCGGATATGTAAAACCTTCCCATGCAAAGACCCAGTTCACTGATTACACACGGAGTGATTCATTATTATGAACAGCACGATCAGCACCGACCTGCAAGAACATATCAACAGGCACAGGGCAGCCTTGGCTCCGTTTTTTAATGCGGCGACCAAGCCGAACCCATCCATCAGCTTTGCCAATGACGGTACCGGCTTTGGCAAGTCTTTCAACGTGTTTGACCAGTTTATTGAGCATGCTGGCAAGGACGGGGCCGGCGGCCATCGAAATCTGTTTTTTATTACACCGCAAAAAGCGCAGATTGATATTGCCAAGGTGACGCAGCAGAAAGCGGCCAAACGCGGCATCAAGCTATTGAGTTTTCTGGCCGAGCAGGATTTGACCGATCTGGAATTCAATGGCTGGGTAACAGAACGCTGTAACAGTGACCTGTATAGAAGCTGGGTCAGAGTACTTACGGGCGAATATTTCCAAACGTCAGTTGCCGCGCTGAAGCAGGCCATGGAGCGGCTTGAGCAAGTGCAGGCCGAAGAGAGGCGCTTTAACCAGCAGGGGTTTAGCTTTTTTCAGAGCAAAGAGGAGCTGGACCACCAGCTCAAAGAGGCCAGAAAACAGCTGTTAAGCGCCCTGCAAAAATTGGC
>JAHAYB010000134.1 GCA_018384835.1 Comamonas sp. | reverse complement strand
TGTCGTTGGCGTCACCGCACTGGAGCTGGAAACCGGTGATCTGTATGAGCTGCACGCCAAGGCAGTGCTGCTGGCGACCGGCGGTGCAGGCCGCATCTTCCAGGCTTCGACCAACGCCTTCATCAACACCGGTGACGGCCTGGGCATGGCCGCACGCGCTGGCATCCCACTGCAAGACTTGGAATTCTGGCAATTCCACCCCACCGGCGTGGCTGGTGCAGGCGTGTTGCTGACCGAAGGCTGCCGTGGCGAGGGTGCGATTTTGCTCAACAGCGAAGGGGAGCGCTTTATGGAGCGCTACGCCCCCACCCTGAAGGACTTGGCTCCCCGCGACTTCGTCTCGCGCTGCATGGACCAGGAAATCAAGGAAGGTCGAGGCTGTGGCCCCAACAAGGACTACATCCTGATGAAGCTGGATCACCTGGGCGCAGATACCATCCGCAAGCGCCTGCCCTCGGTGGAAGAAATTGGCCACAACTTTGCCAACGTCGATATCACCAAAGAGCCGATTCCCGTTGTGCCCACCATCCACTACCAGATGGGTGGCCTGCCCACCAACATCCACGGCCAGGTCATCACTTGGGACGGCCAACAAAACAACGTCGTCAACGGCTTGTACGCTGTGGGCGAGTGTGCGGCGGTGTCGGTACACGGCGCTAACCGCTTGGGCACTAACTCGCTGCTGGACTTGCTGGTATTTGGCAAGTCTGCGGGCAAGCACATCGTGGGCTTTGTCAACGGCTATGGCAACCACCAAGACATGCCTGCCGATGCCAGCGACTTCACCTTGGCACGCCTGAACAAGCTCGAAGACTCCAAAGAAGGCACTTACGCCCAAGACTTGGCCAACGACATCCGCACCACCATGCAGCAACACGCTGGCGTGTTCCGCACCCAGGAAATCATGGACGAAGGGGTCAAGAAAATTAACGCCATTCGTGAGCGCTTGGGCAGCATCACCTTGAAAGACAAATCCAAAGTCTGGAACACCGCCCGCATGGAAGCGCTGGAAGTGGCCAACCTGATGGAGGTCGCCCAAGCCACCATGACCAGCGCCGCTGCCCGCAAGGAATGCCGTGGTGCGCACACGGTGTACGACTACGAACACCCTGCCGACCACCCCGAGTTCCCCCTGGGTCGCAACGACAAGGAATGGCTCAAGCACACCCTGTGGCACAGCGCCACCAACAGCCTGACCTACAAGCCCGTAGTTATGCAGCCCCTGAGCGTGGAGAGCATCCCGCCCAAGGTGCGCACGTTCTAAGCCCCTTGTTGTCATTGCATTGCAGAAAAGATATTCGAAAAGATATTCGCTATGAAACGTACTTTCAAAATCTACCGTTACGACCCCGATAAAGACAGCAAGCCCTACATGCAAACCGTGCAGGTGGAGCTAGACGGCCACGAGCGCATGTTGCTCGATGCGCTGGTCAAGCTCAAACAGCAAGACCCTAGCATCTCGTTTCGCCGCTCCTGCCGCGAGGGTGTGTGTGGCTCTGATGCCATGAACATCAACGGCAAAAACGGCTTGGCCTGTCTGACCAATATGAACACCTTAAAGGGTGACATCGTCTTGAAGCCCCTGCCCGGCCTGCCCGTGATCCGCGACCTGATTGTGGATATGACGCAGTTCTTCAAGCAGTACCACTCCATCAAGCCCTATCTGCAAAGCGACATCTACGCCGCTGAAGATAAAGAGCGCTTGCAGTCGCCTGAAGAGCGCGAAGAACTCAACGGCCTGTACGAGTGCATTTTGTGCGCTAGCTGCTCCACCAGTTGCCCCAGCTTTTGGTGGAACCCTGATAAGTTCGTTGGCCCCGCTGGCCTGCTGCAAGCCTACCGCTTCATTGCCGACAGCCGCGACACCGCCACCTCTGAGCGTCTGGACAACCTGGAAGACCCCTACCGCCTGTTCCGCTGCCACACCATCATGAACTGTGTGGATGTCTGCCCCAAGGGACTCAAGCCCGCCAAGGCCATCGGCAAGATTAAAGAGCTGGTGGCTCGCCGTACCCTGTAACGCTGGCGTTTAGCCAACCTTTGCGCCAACAAGCATCGTTTTTCACTATGACCTACTCTGACGACACCCCTCTTGATATTCATGAGCGCCACCGCCTGCGCTGGCGCAGTCGTCGCGGTCTGGTAGAAAACGACTTGTACCTAGAGCGCTTTTTCAATACCTATGGCCCCCAGCTTACCCAGCGCCACGCGGCGGCCATTACCAGCCTGATGGAGCTATCGGACAACGATTTAATGGATCTGTTCCTGCGTCGTACCGAACCACAGGCCGAGCTCAATACCCCGGTTATCAAAGAAGTGCTGGAAATGGTGCGCAAGCCGCTGTAACTAGCACACATGCCAAGTCGCCACTCTTCAGGCTAGGTGTTTTTTGCACCTAGTCTGGGTTTGGCACAACCTCCCCAAAGGAAGCTGACCATGAAACTCGCTGACCACAAAGCCACCCTATCGTTCAGCAACGGCGCACCTAGCGTCGATTTGCCCATCTACCACGGCACTATTGGCCCGGATGTGATTGACATCCGCAAGCTCTATGGCCAATCGGGCATGTTCACCTACGACCCTGGGTTTTTGTCCACCGCTGCTTGCCAGTCGGGCATCACCTATATCGACGGTGACAAGGGCGAGCTGCTCTATCGCGGCTACCCTATTGAGCAATTGGCCAAGAACTGCAACTTCCTGGAAACTTGCTATCTGCTGCTCAACGGCGAGCTGCCCAACGCCCAGGAAAAAGCCGACTTTGAAAACCGTGTGAACAGCCACACCATGGTGCATGAGCAAATGCAGTTCTTTCTGCGTGGCTTCCGTCGCGATGCCCACCCCATGGCTGTACTGACTGGTCTGGTAGGCGCTTTGTCGGCCTTCTATCACGACAGCACCGACATCCACAACGCCGAGCACCGCGAGATTGCCGCCATCCGCCTGATTGCCAAAATGCCTACCCTGGTCGCTATGGCCTATAAATACGGCGTTGGTCAGCCCTATATGTACCCACAAAACGACCTCTCTTACGCTGGCAACTTCATGCGCATGATGTTTGGCAACCCCTGCGAAGAGTACAAAGTCAACCCTGTGATTGAGCGTGCCTTAGACCGCATCTTCATCCTGCACGCTGACCACGAGCAAAACGCCTCTACCTCCACCGTGCGTCTGTGCGGCTCTTCGGGCACCAACCCCTTTGCCGCCATCTCCGCTGGCGTTGCTTGCCTGTGGGGCCCTGCCCACGGCGGCGCTAACGAAGCCTGCCTGAACATGCTGGAAGAAATCCAGGCCAACGGCGGCATTGAAAAAGTCGGCGAATTTATGGAGCAGGTCAAAGACAAGAACTCCGGCGTGCGTCTGATGGGCTTTGGCCACCGCGTGTACAAAAACTTCGACCCCCGCGCCACCTTGATGCAAGAAACCTGCAACGAAGTGCTGTCCGCCCTAGGCCTGGAAAACGACCCCCTGTTTGCCTTGGCCAAGAAGCTGGAGCAAATCGCCCTGGAAGACGACTACTTCGTGCAGCGCAAGCTCTACCCCAATGTGGACTTCTACTCCGGCATCGTGCAACGCGCTATCGGCGTGCCTGTGAACCTGTTCACCGGCATCTTCGCCCTGGCTCGCACGGTTGGCTGGATTGCCCAACTCAATGAGCAAATGGCTGACCCCGAGTACAAGATTGGCCGCCCGCGCCAACTGTTCAGCGGTGCAGCTAGCCGTAACGTAAAGCCACTGGCAGAGCGTTAATAACGGTATCTGGCATTCCTCTGGGGTTTGGGGTTGTGAAGGTCTAGCACCGCTGCCCCAGAGACTTCCCAGATAGCAAAACCTCCTAGATATTGGGCACTTAGTCCCTGCTTAGTCCCTGTTTTCAGGGGGTGTATATAACAAGACCCGATGGCAGCCTCTGTGGCTACCATCGGGTCTTGTGCTATGTGAGTGCTCGTGCCAGCGCTAGCGCTAGCGCTAGTACATGCTACGACTGGGGTGGCAGCTTACCTTGCTGTGCCGTTGGGTCTTCGCCTAGGCGAATTTTATTGAGAAATAAATAAGTAAACCAAACACACATGCCTAGCATGAAGACGATAACCCCCAGGCTCATCAAGCCATAGTCGGTAGAGAACAAATCAATCAGCATTTTCATAATCAAGCCCTTGTGTATAGGAAAAAATAGAGGGTGTTATAGAAGGTGTAGAACGAACGTGCGAATGTGCTTGTGACTCAGTTGCAAGGATAATCCAAGCCCCTAACTATCACAGGACTGCAATAGCAGCAGCTTGATGAAAATCAAGCGCAGGGCGTATTAGAGCAGGTTTTTACAGGGTCTTAAGGTCTTAGTATTGGCCAAGAGGGATGCTCTGAGGGTTTGCACTATGGAGAAAAGCAAATGATAGATTTGACGCGTGTTACAGAAAGTGTGCAACTGGCGGTTGCTCCGGTATTTTTTCTCACTGCTGTCTCTGGCATGATTGGGGCGCTGGCTGGGCGGCTAGCACGTATCATCGATCGCGCTAGAGTGGTCGAGCGCCAGGTGCTGCAAGAGCAAGAACCTGAGAGCATTGACCGCGCACTGCGTGAACTCGATTACCTGCGTACCCGAGGGCGCTTGGCCAATTTATCTATCGGCTTGCTCACTTTATGCGGCTTTTTAATTGGCCTCACAGTCATTATTTTGTTTCTGGGGCAGACTTGGGGGGTACGCGGCCAGCATGTTGCGGTATTTTGCTTTTTGCTGGGTATTGTCTCTTTTATTGCTGCTTTGGCCGGTTTTTTATGGGAGACAGTTCTAGCTACCCAGCTCTTGAACTTTAATGTGCTAGAGCTAGGGAAAAAAATTAGGCGCTAAATATAGGGCTAGGCGCGGTAGCTTTCTTCTGCGTAGTTCTGCTGCTTTTATGCCCTTGTCTTCAAAGAGCTTTGAATATGGCCTAGAAACACCTGATCTGCTGGGCTAAGACTTTGCTGCTGCTGCGCCTGCTGGAGCAGCTCGGGGCGGTTTTGGGCGGTAATGCGTAGGCTTTGTTCACGCCGCCAGCGGGCAATGGCGCTGTGGTTGCCTGATAGCAGTTCGGGCGGCACGCTGTGGCCTTGCCAAACCTCGGGGCGGGTGTAGTGCGGGCAGTCCAGCAGTCCATCCAGGGCGGGGCTAAAGCTGTCTTGCTCAAAGCTACCTGCGTCGTTCAGCACACCGGGTTGTAGGCGGGTGACGGCATCCAGCAGCACCAAGGCGGCCAGCTCACCACCAGAGAGCACAAAATCCCCCAGGCTGATTTGCTGGGTGACGTAGCAGTCAATAAAGCGCTGGTCTATACCCTCATAGCGCCCACACAGCAAGATAGCGCCAGGGCTTTGCGCCCATTGGGCGACGGCTTGCTGCTCCAGCACCTGACCAATGGGGGAGAAAAGCACTACGGGTACACCTTCCCCGCCCCCCCTATCCGCACCATCGCCATCGGTATCTGCTTGAGCACGGGCGCTGCGTATGGCGGCCAGGCATTGCGCCAATGGCTCGGCCAGCATCACCATGCCGGGGCCGCCGCCAAAGGGGCGGTCATCTACGCGGCGGTAGTTGCCGCTGGCAAAGTCACGCGGGTTCCATAAATGCACTTGCACCTGCCCGCTGGTGTAGGCGCGGCGGTTAATGCCGCTGGCCAGAAAAGGGGCAAACATCTCAGGGAAGAGGGTGATGATGTCAAAGCGCATGGCAGCCTGGGGATGGTTGGGGGAGAGCGGTGAGAGCGGGGGGATGCGGTTAGTAGTCGGGCTGCCAGTCGGCCACAATGGTTTGGCTGGGCAAGTCCACGCTGTGGATATAGGCATCGACAAAGGGAATCAGGCGCTCTATGGGCTTGGCGTTGCCGCCCGCATCTTCATGCACTACCAGCACGGTTTGCGCTGCGCTGGATAGCAGCTCTTTGACCTGCCCCAACACCACGTTTTGGTGATTGCGCACGGTCAGGCCAATCAAATCGACCCAGTAATACTCGCCATCTTGTGCAGGAGGGAAGTCTTGGCGGGCAATAAACACACGCGCACCGCGCAGCGCTTGGGCGGCATCGCGGTCTGTTACGTCGGCGCTATTGGCCACCAGGCTATCGCCATGCCAGCGAATGCGACGTACCGCCAGAGATAGCGTGCCGTTGAAATGCTTGTTGCCTTGCTCAGGTGGCTGGAGTAGCCAAGTCTTTGCGCCCATTAATGCCTGTGGGTCGCTGCTAAAAGGCACTACTTTGAACCAGCCTTGAACGCCCCAGGCATCACCGATGCGGCCTACTTGTACGGCATCGTCAGGCAGGCTGGTGCTGGGCAGTGTTAAGGCCGAAGCGGTATTGGCCGCAGAAGGGGGAAGATGGCGCGGCGTGGCAGAAGAGGTCATAAGCGGGGGGTATAAAAAAAGCTCCGTCAGGCAGGACTGCCTACGGAGCCTAGAGCCGTGGGGCTAAAGCGGGCTGCTTAGGCAGCTACTTGCTGGGCGGCGGCTTGCTTGAGCAGACGCGCTACGGTGTCGGAGGTTTGAGCGCCGACACCTTTCCAGTAGGCCACGCGGTCAAGCGCGATGCGCAGACCTTCTTCGCCACCACGGGCGCTGGGATTGTAAAAGCCCACGCGCTCGATGAAAGCGCCATCGCGGCGTACACGTTTATCAGCTACGACGATGTTGTAGAAAGGGCGCGCTTTAGCGCCGCCGCGAGAAAGTCGGATAACGACCATGGTGCAAATCCTTCGGGTGGTGCAGCACTGCCTGTTGAAAAAAAGGAAAAGGCGGCAAGCGCTGCATGAGTTTTTACGACGTTTGAGACACGCGACATGGCCACCCGGCCAGCGACACGTCGAAAACCCGCAATTGTATAAGAAAAAACCTGTGCCGGGCAAATGCTGGCACAGGTTCAAGTCTTTTTACCAGTAGTGTTTACTGGTGGTTGTTCAGAACAATTGCAGGCTGACCCAGTAGGCCGCAGCCGCCACGATAGCGCTGGCGGGAATCGTCAGCAGCCAAGCCCAGACAATACCGCCAGCCACGCCCCAGCGCACAGCACTGGCTCGTTGGGTGGAGCCTACACCCACAATCGCTCCGGTAATGGTGTGGGTGGTGGAGACTGGCACACCCAAAATGGTCGCAAAGAACAGGGTGATAGCCCCCCCCGTTTCAGCACAAAACCCACCTACGGGCTTGAGCTTGGTAATTTTCTGCCCCATAGTTTTGACGATACGCCAGCCGCCAAACATCGTGCCCCCACCAATAGCGGCGTAGCAACTGATGATGACCCAAGTCGGTGGGGTGCTATCTGCTGCCGTGCTGTAGCCGGTGGCAATCAGCAGCAGCCAAATAATACCGATGGTTTTTTGCGCATCATTGCCACCATGCCCCAGCGAATAAGCACCTGCTGAGACTAATTGCAAGCGGCGAAACCACTTATCTACCCGTCCTGGGCGACTGCGGCGAAACAGCCAAGCGACCACCACCATCATCAAAGAGCCGAGCACAAAACCGAGCAGCGGCGAGATGACGATAAAGGCCACCGTCTTCAAAATCCCGCTCATCACTAGCACCGATGGACCTGCCTTGGTAATGCCCGCGCCCACAATGCCGCCAATCAAAGCGTGTGAAGAACTGGACGGAATGCCGTAGTACCAAGTAATTAAATTCCAAATAATTGCGCCCACCAAAGCGCCAAAGACAACGTGGATATCCACCACCCCCGTGTCAATAATGCCCTTACCAACGGTAGCGGCGACACTGAGGTGAAAAACAAAAATCGCCACCACGTTAAAGAAAGCGGCAAACATCACCGCATGGGTGGGCTTGAGCACGCCAGTAGAAACAACCGTGGCAATGGAGTTAGCGGCATCATGAAACCCGTTCATGAAGTCAAACACCAAGGCCATGGCTACCAGCAAAATCACCACCCAAAGGGCGGCTTGTACGGTTTCCATATCAATGCTTCCTGCAAAACTTGTCAGGGATTGGGGGGTATATGGGGGCTACAGGGGGCTTGTAGCCCCAAGCCAGGCTTTGTGAGCAGCCTAAGAGTTTTCCAGCACGATACCTTCGATGACATTGGCCACATCCTCGCATTTGTCAGAGACGGACTCCAGCAGCTCATAAATGTCTTTGAGCTTAAGCACCTCGCGCACATCCGGCTCTTCACGAAAGAGCTTGCTCATCGCAGCGCGTAGCAGACGGTCAGCATCGGACTCTAGGCGATCGACCTCATCACAGGCTTTAAGCGCAGCATCGGCAACTTTGGTATCGCCGATATGGTCTAGCAGCTTGATAGTCTCGCGCAGGCTTTGGCAGCACTGCTCGTTGAGTTGTGCGAGCTCCATAATTTCCGGGGTCATGTGGCGCACGTCGTACAGCGCCATCGAGTTTGCGCAGTCTTGAATCAAGTCAGCCACATCGTCCATGGTGTTGATAAGAGTGTGGATGTGCTCACGATCCAAGGGCGTAATAAACGTTTGGTGCAAAGTGCGGTTGACCTCGTCCGTAATACGGTCGGCAGACTCCTCCGCCGTATCGACAGCCAGGCTGTATTTCAGGCGCTGATCCGCATCGTTGTAGTTAGCCACCATTTGCCCAAAGGCATGGGCAGCTTCAACAATGCGCTCGGCGTGCTGGTTGAACATTTCGAAAAAATTGCCTTCGCGTGGCAAAAGCTTGCCAAACAGCATGAACGCTCCTTCAAGGGGGGGTTGCGTGTAATCAAGAGACAGTGGCGGCGCACCCTTCACGCATGTTGCACGCCAGTGAAGAGGGTCAAAGCCGGTAATACCGGTTTGCCCCGTGTTGCGCAGCAGTAATCTGCCAGCGCGGGGTATGCCGAGAAGGGTGGCCTGCGCTTTGCAAGCAGCACCATCGCGGCAAGGGGTGGGCGGATTTTCCATCACTATCTGACCGCTTGGAGGCATTGGGGATGAAAAAAACATCTATGCCAATTGCCCTAGAAAATGCTAGGCTTTTGCTAATTTTTCATAAAAATTATTTATTTTCAACAACTTAA
>JAHAYB010000465.1 GCA_018384835.1 Comamonas sp. | reverse complement strand
ATGATGATGTAGTCCATGCCCGCGTCAACATAGCGCTCAATGGTGTCTAAATCACGAATACCGCCGCCTAGTTGCACGGGGATTTCGCCATCGACCTCTTTCAAGATGGCTTTGATGGCGGCCAGATTTTTGGGCTGACCGGCAAATGCGCCGTTCAAATCCACCAGGTGCAAGCGCCTGGCACCGGCATCGAGCCAGCGACGCGCCATTTCAGCGGGGTTGTCACCAAAGATGGTGGATTGATCCATATCACCTTGTTTCAGGCGTACGCAATGACCGTCTTTCAGGTCGATGGCAGGAATCAAAAGCATGGGTGTGAAAAAGCAAAAAGTGTGACCATTGGGAAAAGGTCGGGATGGAACAACTGCCGCAGCCAATTCATGCAGCGCTAAGAATGGTACTGCGCTGGAACGACAATGCGCAAACTTACCGCCTGCAATTACCGCCCAGAGCGCAGAAACTGTCTTAACACGCCCACAAAGCTAGCGCTAGAACCCTAAAGCGCCCCTAAAGCGCCCCTTTGGTGGAGGGAATGACTCCGGCCATACGGGCATCTTGCTCTACGGCAAAGCGGGTGGCGCGGGCAAAGGCTTTGAAAATAGACTCGCATTGGTGGTGGGCGTTCTTACCCTTGAGGTTGTCAATGTGCAGGCTAGCCCCCGCATGGTTGACAAAGCCGGAAGAATTCTTGCACCAACTGGGTATCGAGCTGCCCCAGGCGGGCGGCGGTAAAGGGCACATCCATAAACAAGCCAGGGCGGCCAGAGAAGTCAATCACCACGCGGCTGAGGGACTCATCCAGCGGCACATAGGCATGGCCGTAGCGGCGCAAGCCTTTTTTATCGCCCAGGGCTTGGGCAAAGGCTTGCCCCAGGGTGATGCCGATGTCTTCCACGGTGTGGTGGCCATCAATATGCAGGTCGCCAGCGCATTCCACTTCCATATCAATCAGGCCGTGGCGGGCGATTTGCTCCAGCATGTGGTCTAAAAAGCCAATGCCGCTATTGAGGCGTACTGCGCCCGTACCGTCTAGGTTGATGCGTACACGCACACGGGTTTCAGCGGTGTTGCGCTGCACTTCGGCCACGCGCTCGGGCTGGGGGGTGGAGGGCACTAGGGCGTTACTCGTCATTCAAACTCTCCTTCAAGGCGTTGACCATTTGGGCGTTTTCTGCTTCGCTGCCCACGGTCAAGCGCAAACAATTGGCCAGCAGGGGGTGCATGGCCGATACATTTTTAATCAATACCCCGCGTGTGCGCATACCGGTTTGGACACGCGCCGCATCAGGCACACGCAGCAGCACCATATTGGCCTCAGACGGCCAAACTTGCTGCACGCCGGGCATGGCTTGCAGGCTGGCTATCAGCACTTCGCGTTGCTGGCGCACGATAGCCGCCTGTTCGGCAAAGATAGGGGCATGTTGCAGTGCAAACAAGGCCGTCTCGGCATTTAAGACACTGATGTTGTAGGGCGGGCGCACTTTATCGAACTCGGCCACCAGCGCCTGCTCGCCCAATAGATAGCCCAGGCGCACACCGGCTAGGCCAAATTTGCTCAGGGTGCGCATGAGCAATACATGGCGGTTGCGCTCGGGCTGGGTGCGCATACGCTCTAGCCAGGTGCGGCTGGCAAAGGGTTGGTAGGCTTCGTCCATCACCACTAGGCCGCCCACTTCTGCCACGGCATCAATCACGGCTTGTACTTGCGCTTCTTCCCACAGGGTGGCGGTGGGGTTGTTGGGGTAGGACAGGTAGGTAATGGCCGGGCGGTGCTGGGCAATGGCGGCCAACATGGCGGGCATGTCCAAAGAAAAATCGGGCAGCAAATCCACGCCGATAAATTCCAGCCCTTGCAACTGCGCACTCATGGCATACATCACAAAACCGGGCATAGGCGCTAGCACCTTCGCGCCCGGCTGGGCACAGGCCAGGCTCACTAGGCTAATCAGCTCGTCGGAGCCGTTGCCCAGCATCAGGCCATAGCCCTTGGGCAAGTCCACATAATCCGCCAGCGCTTGGTGCAGCAGGGGGAGGCGCTCGCCAGGGTAGCGGTTGAGCGGCTGCTGCGCCAAGTGGGCGGCCAGTGCCTGCTGCAACTGCGGCGGCAAGCTAAAGGGGTTTTCCATGGCATCCATTTTCAGCAAACCGGCAGAGGGCTGAACGTGGTAAGCCTGCATAGCGCGAACATCAGGGCGAATGCGTTGGAGAGCGTTGTGCATGTGCAATACGGTCATGTTTCAATCCACGCCCGCAATGGGGCGAAAAGGCTTGGAAGATAAAAAATAGCGCGAATTAAGCACCGACGAAGCACCAGCTAAGTGCTGACTCAGAAGTCATTGTGCGGTCATGCCCTCTATCGCGCCCTCACGGCTGCCCGCACCTTGTTGTTGCAAGCGCATTTGCGCCAGTGTGTCTTCGGTAATCACTTCAAACACCCGCACGACTTTGCGCACATCATTTACGCCCCGGGCAATTTCAGCGGCGCGGGTGGATTCGCGCTGGGTGACCAGCCCCATGAGGTACACCACTTGCTGCTCGGTGACTACTTTCAGGGTGTTGGACTGTAAATCTTGGGCATCGACAAAGCTGGCCTTGACTTTGCTGGTGATAAACGTGTCCTTGGTGCGCTGACCAATGGCGGAGATAAGGGGAACCACTTCCAACTCATTGACCACAGAGCGCACATTAGCCACCTGCTCTAGCAGTGCCTGCGCCTGTGCCTTGTCTTGGGCGTTGCGCACCTCGCCGGTTAGCAGCACGATGCGGTTAAAGCTGGTGGCAATCAAGCGCCCGGCCTGGGGCAGGGACTCGCGCACGCGGTTCTGGAAGGCTTGCTCAATGCGC
The DNA here is from genome assembly GCA_018384835.1 of Comamonas sp. GTDB lineage: Bacteria > Pseudomonadota > Gammaproteobacteria > Burkholderiales > Burkholderiaceae_C > Comamonas. The sequence continues at coordinate 10,165 of JAHAYB010000465.1, read as the reverse complement.
TCATCTTCCAACTGCATCCCGGTCGTGCGCCGGTCAGAGGCCACCAAAGCAGCACCGGCTGCGCCAGAGCCAACAACCAAAGGCACACAGGCGCTCACCGTCCATGTGCAAGCCAAGGCCGCAGCCAGCCATGCAATACCAGTGCGCCGACGAAGGGAGAGGGGGACGGGGACGGGGACAGGCTTCATAACCACTCCTGCTCGCCCAGCAACTGGGCATCAATACCGTCGCATAGGCAATGCACAATCAGGTTATGCAGCTCTAGCACCCTGGCGGGGCGCTCGTGGGCGACGGCGATTAAGACATCCATCTCGCGCAGTTGCTGGCCAAGGCTGCCAGCATCGCGGCCAGTCAGGACAACGGCCACCATATCGCGCTCGTGGGCGGCAGCAAGAGCGGCTAGCAAGCTAGGCTCTTGCCCTTTAAGGGAAAACAGCAGCAACACATCGCCCGCCTGCCCCAAGGCGCGTACCTGCTGCGCCAAGCCTTGGGGTCGGTAGGCGGAGGCCAAAGCGCCCTCACCGGCCACGGCGTTCAGGGTGTTTACAGCCTCATCCTCTGCCCCAAGGGACAGAGGCCAAGGCAGGGCTAAGGCGGCCAGCTCTGGGCGCTGGCGCTCAAAGCCGGTTACGCACAAATGGGCAAACCACTGCGCTTGTAAAGCGCTCAAGCCCGTGCCAGCGCACAGCACCTTGCCGCCACCGGTCAGGCTAGCCAGCAAGGCTTGTACAGCAGCGGCAACAGGAACCGCCAAAGCCTGGGCACCTTGGTATTTGATGTCTGCACTGTCGATAAAGTGCTGTTCAATTTTTTGCTCAAGCATGGGCGGGCAATCATAGCGCTACCGGCTGCGGCGCTAGTGCTAGGCTAGCGCTAGCGCCTAGCCCAGGTGCGCCGCTGGTTGCTGCTAGCAGCAGTTATTGGCCAGCGGCAGAGCGTGCAGCGGCGGCCTTGGCCTGGGCAGCTTCCAGTTGCTGCTGCAAGGCGCTGGCTTCCGCCTCAGCGGCCTGTGCTTCAGCCAAGGCTTGCGCTTGGGCGGCTTGCTCGGCAGTAGGCTGGGAGGGAGCCGCAGCAGCGGCAGGTTCAGAGGAATCGCCTTGGAACGCGCCGGCAATTGCATTGCCTGCAATGCTGCCCGCCATAGCGCCCACAGCGGTAGCAGCGATAGTGCCCATCATGCCCGAGCCAGCACTAGCGGCTGGCGCGGCGGCAGCGGCTGGAGCGGCTGCGGCTGCGGGGGCTGCTGCCGTAGCGGGCGTTGCAGCAGCGGGGGTGGCAGCGGGGGCTGATGCAGCAGCCGGTGTTGAAGCCGCATTGCTATTGCTGCTAGCGGTACTACCAGCGGCTGGGGTGGTTGCCGTAGATGCCGTAGAAGCTGGTGCGGATGCAGTGGCAGGCTTGGCCGCGGTGGGGGCGGTAGCAGTGGGGGTAGATTTTGCGGGTGCAGCGCTGCGGGCTACAGGCTTTTTGGCTGCGCCACCCATGCGTTTGGCTTGGGCAATGGAGGGCAGGCTCAACGCTGCAATAGCCAGAGCAATTACAGAGGCGGTAGTGCGCATGGAGCGGGTAGAAGTCGTCATTCAAAAAACCATTTCTCAATAAAAAATAAACCATACCAGCCAAGTCGGCTGGCTAAGAGTCCCCCATATGGGGATTTGCCTGCCACGCTTCAAGGGAAAAACCCTCATAGGCCGCAAAGAAAATAGCATACGGGATTTTGAGCCCTGCCACGCAACAGCACGCTTGCGCTTTGGCGCAGATGAGGAAAAGTGACAGGCAGGTTCAAAAAATTTTCAAGAAAATTGCCATCAAAAGCAGTCAGAATGGCCGTTCCCGCAATAAATCAATGAGGAGACTGCAACAATGGATCGTCGCTCTGTACTGAAAAACGCTGGCATGGCTGGCATCTTGGCTGCTGCGGCAGCACCTGCCGTTCATGCCCAGCAAGCCATTCGCTGGCGCATTGCCTCTAGCTTCCCCAAGTCGCTAGACACCATTTATGGCGCTGCCGAGGTGTTTGCTGATGCCGTCAAGAAAATGTCCGGCGGCAAGTTTGACGTATCCGTACACCAAGCTGGCGAGCTAATGCCCGCCTTTAACGTGGTTGATGGGGTGGAAAGCGGCACGGTTGAGATGTGCCACACCGCGCCTTACTACTTCTTTGGCAAGAACGAGGTGTTTGCTATTGGCGGTGCCATTCCCTTTGGCATGAACTCGCGCCAGCTATCTTCTTGGTTTATTGATGGCAACGGCGGCAAGCTGATGAACGAGTTCTACGCCAAGTACAACATCATTGCCCTGCCTGGCGGCAACACCGGTACGCAAATGGGCGGCTGGTATCGCAAAGAAATCAAAACGGTAGAGGACCTCAAGGGCTTGAAATTCCGCGCTGGTGGTTTCGCTGGCAAAGTGCTGGAAAAGCTAGACGTAGTGCCCCAAAACATTCCCGCTGGCGAAATTTACCAGTCCCTAGAAAAAGGCACGATTGATGCGGCTGAGTGGATTGGCCCCTATGACGACCTGAAGCTGGGTCTGAATAAAGTTGCCCCCTTCTACTACTACCCCGGCTGGTGGGAAGGCTCGCTGAACCTGGCCTTCTACCTCAACGACAAAGCGTTTAACGGCCTAAGCGATGAGTACAAAGCCATTGTGCGCTCTGCCGCCCACGATGCCCACGTCACCACCCAAGCCAAGTACGATGCCCGCAACCCCGGTGCTTTGAAGCAACTGGTCGCTGCCAAGGCCAAGGTGCTGCCCTTCCCGCAGCAGGTGATGGACGCATCGTTCAAAGCCGCCATGGAGCTGTACGCCGAGCTAGATGCAAAAAACCCCGATTGGAAGAAAATCTACGGTGACTACCGCAACTTCCAGCGTGACCAACTGCTGTGGTTCCGCTTTGCCGAAGCGCGTTTTGACAGCTTCATGATGGCGCAAAAGCTGTAATACCCTCCCCGCCCCCAAAGCCATAAAAGCAAGGGCGAGGGGGCTTCTACAGCACTTGCTGTTGGCATGGTGTTGCAGCAAGCCGCTTTGGCAGTTGTCTTTCACTGCCGGATATTTTGGGCAGCCACGCTGCACGCCCCGGCTATGAATGGTGGGGCTTTTCGCACATCTCGGTAAAATGCGCGGTTTTTCTTTGGCCTGCGCCGAAAAAGCAAAGCGCCGATGCCCACAACCTCAATACTTCCCCATTGGGGTCTGTTTTGCACTTGCTTGCAGAAAGATAAACACCATGTTTGAGTCCATCCGCAAAAACTCCAAGATTGTTATGCTCTTGTTGTTTTTGTTGATTATTCCTTCGTTTGTGCTGGTTGGCGTGGACAGTAGCTACTTCTCCGAAAACAGCCCCGTTGTCGCACGCATTGATGGCCAAGACATCACCCAAGCGCAGTGGGACAGCATCCACCGCCAAGACAGCGACCGCCTACGCGCCGAGCAGCCAGAAATCAGCGCCCAATGGCTCGATAGCGACCAAGCCCGCTACGCCACCCTAGAGCGCCTGGTGCGCGAGCAGGTCTTGCTAGCTGCCGTACAAAAAATGCACTTGGTTGCCAGCGATGCCGCCTTAGCCAACGCCTTGCAAGCCGTGCCCGCCATTGCCGCCTTGCGCCGCGACGATGGCAGCCTAGACACCCAAGCCTATCGCAACCTGGTGGCCGCCCAGGGCATGACCCCCGAGGGGTTTGAGGCCTCGGTGCGCCGCGACCTCTCTTTAGGGCAAGTGCTGGGCGTACTAGATGCCACCACCTTGGCCAGTAGCACCGTGGCCGAGCTGGCCATGCAAGCCATGCTGCAAAACCGCCAGATACGCTTGGCGCAATTTCAGCCCCAAGACTACGCCCAGCAAGTGCAGCCTCAAGAGGCCGACCTGGCCGCCTACTACCAACAGCACCAATCGCGCTACGAGCAGGCCGAGCAAGCCACGGTGCAATACGTGGTGCTGGACATGGCCAGCGTGCGCCAAAGCATTGAAGTCGATGAGCAAGACCTGCGCACCTACTACCAAGAAAATGCCGCCAGCCTAGCCAATAGCCAGGAAGAGCGCCGCGCCCGCCACATTCTTATCAGCACCAGCCCTGAGATGGACGAGCAAGCCCGAGCGGCAGCCCAAACCCAGGCGCAAGCCCTGCTAGAGCGTGTGCAACAAGCCCCCCAAGACTTTGCCGTTATTGCCAAAGAAGCCTCGCAAGACCCAGGCTCTAGCAGCGCTGGTGGTGATTTAGGCTTTTTTACCCGTGGCGCGATGGTCTCCGAGTTTGAGCAAGCCGCCTTCACCCTGGAAAAAGGGGCGATTGCCGAGCACTTGGTACAAACCGACTTTGGCTACCACATCATCCAAGTTACAGACATCAAGGCGGCGGACATTCCCAGCTTCGAGCAACTGCGCCCACGCATTGCCCAGGCGCTTAAAGACCAGCAAGCGCAACAACTATTTGCCCAAGTGGCCGAAGACTTCAGCAACACCGTCTATGAGCAGCCCGACAGCCTAGAGCCGGTGGCTCAAAAGCTAGGCTTGCACATTCAAACCGCCACAGGCATTACCCGCGAGCCAAACTCCCAGACCCCAGCCACCTTGGCAAACGCAGACCTGCTAGAGGCCATCTTCTCCAGCGACAGCTTAGAAAACAAACGCAATACCGATGCCATCGAAACTGCCAGCAACCAGCTTGTGGCAGCCCGTGTGCTGGACTATCAACCTGCCAAGCTGCAAGCCTTGGAAGAAGTGCGCGAACAAGTCCTAGCCGCCTACAGCGCCGAGCAAGCGGCTCACCTCGCCAAGCAAGCCGGTCAGGCACTATTGCAAACTTGGCAGGCTGATGCCGTCCAGGCAGAGGCATCCCCCCTGCTAGGAGCCAGCCGCACCATCAGCCGTGACCAGCCAGCAGAGCTAGCACCAGCCGTCCTAGAGGCCGCCCTGCAAGCCCCCACCGACACCTTGCCCGCCTGGGTTGGGGTTGACCGTGGCGCACAGGGCTATGCCATTGTGAAGGTCGAGCAAGTGCTCCCCCCACCCACTCAAAGCCCAGAGATTGCCGAGCTGGCGCTAGAGCAGTACCAGCAAATTCAAGCCCAGGCAGAAACCACTGCCTACTACGAATGGCTTAAAGAGCAGTTCAAGGTACACATCAAGCCCGCCAAGCCTTTGTAAATCAAAAGGTTTTTTAGAAATCGCTTTTCCGCATCAACAAGGAAATCACCTAAAGAATGGCTTTGGAAGCCCAATTCAAAAAACAGGTCTGAAAGATAGGCTATAATCAGTTTTTTCTACGGTGGCTGTAGCTCAGTTGGTAGAGTCCAGGATTGTGATTCCTGTTGTCGTGGGTTCGAGCCCCATCAGCCACCCCAAATAAATCAACGACTTAGGCCAGTTTTGCGGAACTGGCCTTTTTCGTTTCTGCTTCCGCTTCGCTGCAACAGCAGATATAAGCCGGGCTGCGGCTGATTTGCCGTTCATGGCCTGCTACGGCTATGACAGCCATACCGCTATTAGCAGCAGCCATTCACGGCACAATCGGGGGCTTGACTTTTTTTAGTTGTTACCCCGAATCACCATGCTAGATATTTTGCTGCTGCGCAAAGACCTCGACAGCGCCATTGCGCGTTTGCAGGCGCGTAAAAACCCCCAGCCCTTCCTGAACGTAGAGGCTTACAGCGCTTTAGAGGCCGAGCGCAAAACCATCCAAACCCGCACTGAAGAGCTGCAAGCCCAGCGCAACCAAATCTCTAAACAGATTGGTCAGCTCATGGGCAAGGGCGAAAAAGACGCTGCCGAGGCCGCCAAGGCGCAAGTCTCCGCCCTCAAAGACGAGCTGGATGCCTCAGCCACCCGCCTGGAAAGCATTCAGCACGAGCTGCAAGCCCTGCTGCTGGCTGTGCCCAATCTGCCGCACGAGAGCGTGCCCATCGGCAGCAGCGAGGACGATAACCAGGAAGTTCGCCGCTGGGGCGAGCCACGCGCCTTCGACTTCCCCGTGCAAGACCACGTAGCGCTGGGCGAGCCGCTGGGGCTGGATTTTGAAATGGGTGTCAAGCTATCTGGCTCACGCTTTACGGTGATGCGCGGCGGCATAGCCCGCCTGCACCGCGCACTGGCGCAATTCATGCTGGATGTGCAGACCGAAGAGCACGGCTATACCGAGTGCTATGTGCCCTACGCCGTCAACGCCGAATCGCTGCAAGGCACAGGGCAATTGCCCAAGTTTGAGGGCGATTTGTTCGCTGCCAAAAAAGGCGGCCAGGAGGGCGAGCCTGTGCCCGACCACACCGCCCTTTACCTCATCCCCACCAGTGAAGTGCCCTTGACCAACTTTGTGCGCGATACCGTGCTGGCCGAGGCCGATTTGCCGTTAAAACTGACGGCGCACACGCCCTGCTTTCGCTCCGAAGCGGGCAGCCACGGGCGCGATACACGCGGCATGATTCGCCAGCACCAGTTTGACAAGGTGGAGATGGTGCAAATCGTCCACCCCGAAAAAAGCTACGAAGCGCTAGAAGCCATGACTGGCCACGCCGAGGCGATTTTGCAGAAGCTGGGGCTGCCCTACCGCGTGATGAGCCTATGCACCGGCGATATGGGCTTTGGCGCGGCCAAAACCTATGACCTGGAAGTGTGGATGCCCGGCCAGGACAAGTACCGCGAAATCAGCTCCGTCTCTAACTGCGAAGATTTTCAGGCACGGCGCTTGCAGGCGCGTTTTAAGAACGCCAAAGGCAAGAATGCACTGGTACACACCCTGAACGGCTCTGGTCTGGCGGTGGGGCGTTGCCTGGTCGCCCTGCTGGAAAACTACCAGAACGCCGACGGCAGCATTACCGTGCCCGAGGCGCTGCGCCCCTACATGGGCGGGCTAGAGCGCCTGGGCGGCAGCGCTACCCACTAACCTTCTTCTCAGCCCCTCCTATAAGCCCCTTCACCGGGGCTTTTTTCATCCCCCCAGCGGCCATCTGAGACAATCGCCGCCACTATGAATCAAGCTGCCTCTACCCCCCCACCTGTTACGTCTGTAACCCCTCCCACTGCCGACCCTGCCCTGCCCGAAGGCTGGCTGCACATCGAGTCCATGGACATGGACGCACAAGGCGTAGCGCACCGCCCCGATGGCAAAGTCGTCTTTATTGATGGCGCTTTGCCCGGCGAGCTGGTCAGCGCCAAAACCAAGCGCAAAAAAAACAACTGGGAGCAGGCCGAGCTAACCGACATCCACCGCCCATCCTCCCTGCGCGTGCAGCCCGGCTGCCCCCACTTTGGCCTGCATACCGGCGCTTGCGGCGGCTGCAAAATGCAGCATATGCACGCCAGCGCCCAAGTAGCCATCAAGCAGCGCGTGCTGGAAGATAACCTGTGGCACCTGGGCAAAGTCAAGCCAGAAAACATCCTGCGCCCGATTGAAGGCCCCGCCTGGGGCTACCGCTACCGCGCCCGCATGGCGGTGCGCCACGTCATCAAAAAGGGCGAGGTGCTGATTGGCTTTCACGAGCGCAAAAGTCGCTACATCGCTGATATGCAGACCTGCAAAGTCCTGCCTCCTCATGTTGATGCCATGCTGCTGCCCCTACGCGCCCTGATTGCCAGCATGGATGCCCGCGACACCTGCCCGCAAATTGAATTGGCCTGCGGCGATAGCGTTACCGCCCTGGTGCTGCGCCACCTCGAACCCCTGAGCGCTGCCGACCTAGAGCGCCTGCGCCAATTTGCCCGCGACCATGCCCAGCACGGCCTGCAATGGTGGCTGCAACCCAAGGGACCCGATACCGTCCACCTGCTGGACGCAGAAGGCGCGGCGCAACTGGCCTACGCCTTGCCAGAATTTGGCATTCGTATGCCCTTCAAGCCCACGGACTTTACCCAGGTCAACCCCCATATCAACCAAGTGCTAGTGACCCGCGCCCTGCGCCTGCTGGGGGCGCAGAAAACCGACCGCGTGATTGACTGGTTCTGTGGCCTGGGCAACTTCACCCTGCCCATTGCCACCCAAGCGGGGCAGGTGCTGGGCATTGAAGGCAGTAGTGCTTTGGTGCAACGCTCTAATGAGAACTACGCCCACAACCAAGCCCAGCGCCTGCCCGGTCAGGCATTGGCCGCTACCGAGTTTGTCGCGCGTAACCTGTTTGAGATGACCCCCGAGCTGCTTATGGCCGACGGCCATGCTGATAAATGGCTAGTGGACCCTCCCCGCGAAGGCGCATTCGCCCTAGTCAAAGCCCTGGCCGACATCCACCACGCCCGCCTAGGCGCGCAAGATGCCGCACCGCTCCCCGCTGGGCACGAAGCCTGGCAACCGCCCCAGCGCATCGTCTATGTCAGTTGCAACCCCGCTACTTTGGCGCGTGATGCGGGCTTGCTGGTACACCAAGCGGGCTACCGTTGCACCGCTGCGGGCGTAGTAAATATGTTCCCCCACACCGCCCATGTGGAAAGCATGGCGGTGTTTGAGTGGATGGGGTGAGGCTTATCCCGGCTCTGTGATGCTGATTTGCAGCCCTAGCGCATGGAGCACCTTCATGACGGTGGAGAAGCTGGGGTTGCCGTTGGTGCTCAAGGCTTTGTACAACCCCTCGCGGCTGAGGCCAGAATCTTTGGCCAACTGCATCATGCCGCGAGCGCGAGCCACATCGCCCAAAGCCTTGGCAAACAGCGCAGCATCGTCGGGGGCTTGTTCTAAGCAGGCTTGCAAATAGGCTGCGCAATCAGCATCAGATAAAAGGTACTCAGTCACATCAAAGGGCTTAATGCCTAGCTTTTCGGCGGCGGTGGGGTTCATTGCAACTTACTCCTTCAAACTTTGCACCATGGCCTGCGCCCTGGCTATGTCGCGCTGCTGGGTGGATTTACTACCGCCGCCTAGGGCAACGACGACCACTTCTGCCTCTCGCCAGCAGTACACGCGGTAGCCTGGGCCAGAGTCAATGCGTAGCTCAGTGACATCACCACCCACAGGCTTGCAGTCCCCCCAATGCCCCAGTGACAAGCGGGCAAGACGTGCCAATACCTGCTTTTGCCCAACCTTGTCGCGCAGAGCGGTTAGCCAAGCGTCAAATTCTTTGGTGCGAAGGATTTGGTACATAAGGAGGGTAATGTAATCTGTAGTTCACAAATTTGAACAAGGGTAGGCTGATGTATTGCGCGTGATTTTGCATCCTACACGCCTTCGCGCTGAGACCAGGAGCACGCTTTTATTAGCCAGCGCATAACGAACCATCCTGTGCGAAGATGCGCCCCAGCATTTTGACTGACTGCCGCCCCCAGGCATTGCCCCCATGACCGACTGCATAGCCAACCACAAGCACGCTACCCCCACGCCACAAGCACCGCAGCAGCCCCTGCTGGATAGCCTGACCAGCGTACTAGCGCAAGAAAGCGGCTTGGCTTTTGCCATTTTGGTGGGCAGCCGCGCTACGGGAACTCATCGCCCAGACAGCGATTGGGATATTGCACTGATGTGGCAAGACGGCATGGATGGCTGGACGCTGCTGGGGCAGACCGAAACCCTGCGCCGTGCTTTGGCCAAGGCGATTGGCCAGGAAGAAGCTGCAATTGACTTGATTGACCTGCGCCGTGCCAATCTAGCCATGCGTGCCAGCGTGGCGCAGGACGGTAAGCCCGTATGGCTGGGCAACCCGCTGGGATGGGAGAAGTTTTTGCAGCGCACCTGGCGGGAAGTGGAAGCATTTAGATGGGAGAAGCTGTATGGAACTTGATATTTACCAAGCAGAGACGGCGCGTACCGCCGCAGCACAATCGGCCTATTTGGACGAGGCGCGGCAGATTGTGCAATCTGGCCGCCCCTTATCGGGGCTGGAGTTTTCCGGGCTGTTGCACGCTCTGCAAATCAGTGTTGAAAACGCTATTGGCAAAGCCAAGCGCTGGTTGAAGGCATACGGGCAGGTGGTTCCCGTCTCTGCTTACGATGCCTTTGTTGCTTTGGCTGAATCAGGGCTGATTGAACGGGCGGATTTGCCTGCCTGGAACGCCATCATCGGCCTGCGTAATCGCATCGTGCATGACTATATGAATCTGGATTTGGGGTTGGTGCAACAGTTGGTCATACAGCGCAAGGAAAAAATGATTATGGATTTTTTATTACGTCCCTACCCAGGCTCAAATACATAACCCCCCCCATCATAAATAGCCCCCATGACCCCCACCCTCCCCAACCCCGAACAC
>JAHAYB010000446.1 GCA_018384835.1 Comamonas sp. | reverse complement strand
GATAGTGAAGACCAATTCACCAGCGACCACGGCTGGACTTTCCCCCAAGATGCCGAGCGCCTGCGCCCACTGATTGCCCAATGCCACAAGCTGGGCGTGCGCGTCAGCCTATTCATGGACCCACTGCCCGCGCAAATGGCCGCCGCCCAAGCCGTAGGCGCAGACCGCGTAGAGCTTTACACCGAACCCTACGCCGCCGCCTGGGGCACACCCGAGCAAGAAGCCCAGCTTACCCGCTACGCCCAAAGCGCCCAGGCCGCGCTGGATGCCGGGCTAGGCATCAACGCTGGGCACGACCTGAACCGCGACAACCTGGCCGCCTTTGTGGCGCGTGTGCCCGGTTTGCAGGAAGTCTCTATTGGCCACGCCTTTATCGCTGATGCGCTGGAGCTGGGCTATGCCGCCACCGTCCATGCCTATCAGGCTTGTATTGATGAGGGGATGGCGGCCAAATCCCGCTGTTAATTGTTACGAATAATTCTTAATTACAATCACTGCTTTCTCATCCGAACGTCACTCACGTTCTTTCCCCTACCCCCCACCGATTCAAGGCGCGTATGCAACGTTTGAAAACCACCTTATCCCTGGGTCTAGTCAGCCTGGCCTGCATGATTGCCCCCAGTCATGCCCAAACGGCAGAGACAGTCACCATCTATTCCTCCCGCATTGAGCAACTGCTCAAGCCCACCCTAGACCGCTACACCCAGGAGACGGGCGTAAAAATCAACCTACTGACCGACCGGGGCGGCTCCCTGGCCGAGCGCTTGGCCGCTGAGGGCGCAAGCTCCCCGGCAGATGTGCTGATTACCGTGGACATGGGCAACCTGTGGAGCGCCGCCGAGCGTGGCCTGCTGCAAAAAGTCGATTCGCCCACGCTGAACGCCAACGTGCCTGCCAACTTCCGCGACCCTGGTAGCCGCTGGTGGGGGCTGTCGCAGCGCGAGCGCACCATCTTCTACGCCGCTGACCGCGTGCAACCGAGCCAACTGAGCACCTACGAAGACCTGGCCGACCCCAAATGGAAGGGCAAGCTGTGCCTGCGCACCGGCAAGCAAGCCTATACCCAGTCGCTTACCGCCATGCTGCTAGCCAAGCACGGCGTGGAAAAAACCGAAACCATTGCCAAAGGCTGGGTAGCCAATCTGGCTGGGGACGTGTTCACCAACGACACCAGCATGTTGCAAGCCCTGGCGGCGGGGCAGTGTGATGTCAGCATCATCAACACCTACTACTATGGCCGCCTGCTGGATAAAGAGCCGCAGTTTGGCGAAAAAGTCAAACTATTCTGGGCGAACCAAGGCGTAGAGGGCGATGGTGCGCACGTCAACCTTTCGGGCGGCGGCGTGACTGCCCACGCCAAAAACCCCGAGGGCGCACGCAAGCTGCTGGAGTGGCTGTCCTCCAAAGAGGTGCAGGCCGCGTATGTGAACGGCACGTTTGAAAGCCCCATCAACCAGCAGGCCGAGGCAGACCCCATCGTCCAAGCCTGGGGCAAGTTCACCCCCAGCCCGCTGAACGCGGCAGACATTGGCTCCCAGCAGCCCGAGGCCATCCGCCTGCTCGACCGCGTGGGCTACCGTTGATTGCACGACCCCATGCCGCGCCAGCCCAGCGCTGGCGCGGTGTTGTTTTATCCCTACCCATTGCGCTGATTACCCTGGTGCCGCTGCTGTCGGTACTGGGGCTGGCGCTGACCCCGCAAGCTGATATTTGGCAGCACCTGTGGCAATACGTGCTGCCGCGTGTGGCCTGGAATACCCTGGTACTAGCGCTGCTGGTGGGCGTGGCGGTGCTGGCCGTGGGTGTGCCTCTGGCCTGGCTGACGGCGATGTGTGATTTTCCGGGGCGGCGCTTTTTTGCCTGGGCGCTGGTGCTGCCCCTGGCCATGCCCGCCTATGTGCTGGCCTTTGTACAAATGGGGCTGTTTGAATACGCTGGCCCCGTGCAAAGCCTGCTGCGCCAGCTACTGGGCAGCAGCCGCTGGTTTCCCGATATACGCGGCAGCCTGTGGGGGCTGGTGTTGGTGTTGGTCATGGCCTTCTACCCCTATGTGTATTTGATGGCGCGTAGCGCCTTCCTCACCCAAGGCAACCGCTGCATGGAGGCCGCCCAGGCGCTGGGCTATCGCCCCTTGGCTGGCTTCTTCAAAGTGGCGCTGCCGCTGGCACGCCCCTGGATTGGCGCTGGCCTAGCCTTGGCGCTGATGGAGGTACTGGCCGACTTTGGCGCAATTGCCGTCTTTAACTACGACACCTTCACCACCGCCCTCTACAAATCCTGGTTTGACCTGCACAACATCGGCGCAGCCGCCCAACTGGCCAGCTTACTCACCCTAGCCGTCTTGCTGCTGCTGGCCGCCGAGCAGCGCTCGCGCAGCGCCCAGCGCTTTCACATTGCCCAGCCGCAGCAACGCCGCCTGCGCCTAAGCCGCCCCCAAGGCTGGCTAGCCACTGCCGCTTGCGCTCTGGTGTTTAGCACCGCCTTTGCCGTGCCGATGGTACAAATCATTGCCTGGGTACTATCCGTCTGGCGCGAAGACTTGGATGCCGCCTACTGGGGCTACGCCTGGAATACCCTCTATCTGGCACTCATTACCGCCAGCGTTACCACTGCGCTGGCCTTGCTACTGGCCTGGATACGTCGTCGCCACCCCGACCCACGCACCGGTTGGGTCGTGCGCTTGGCTGTGCTGGGCTATGCCATGCCCGGTGTGGTGCTGGCGGTGGGCGTGTTTGTGCCCATTGCCTGGCTGGACGCGCAACTGATGGCGCTGATGCGCCCCTTGGGCGTAGAAACCCTGGGCCTGATCAAAGGCAGCCTGGCCGCCATGCTGCTGGCACTGGCCGGGCGCTTTCTGGCTGTGGCTTATCAGGCCACCGATAGCGCCATGCAGCGCATCACCCGCAGCCAGGAAGAAGCCTGCGCCAGCCTGGGGTTAACGCCTTGGCAAACCCTGAGACGTCTGCACCTGCCGCTGCTGCGCACGGGCTTGCTGTCGGCCTTTTTAATGGTGCTGGTGGATGTGATGAAGGAAATGCCCATCACCCTCATGACGCGCCAGTTTGGCTGGGACACCCTGGCGGTGCGCGTCTTTCAGCTCACCTCTGAATCCATGTGGCAACAAGCCGCTCTGCCCGCGCTGGCGATTGTGCTGGTCGGTCTGCTGCCCGTGGTTTTGTTGGTACTGCATACCGAAAAAACACCCACCGCCCAGCAGTGAACAGCCACGCCAAGAAGAAAGTACACATCCATCATGCTGCAAGTCAACGCTGTCGATTTGGGCTATGGCGACCAACACGTTGTCCATGCCGCCCAGCTGCATCTGGCCAAAGGGGAAATTGGTTGCCTGCTTGGCCCCTCGGGCTGCGGCAAAACCACGCTGCTACGCGCCATTGCTGGGTTTGAGCCGGTGCGTGGCGGCAGTATGGTGCTAGCCGGGCAGACCGTTGCCACGCCCCAAGCCAGCCTGCCCCCGCAAAAGCGCGATATAGGCATGGTGTTCCAAGACCACGCCCTGTTTCCGCATTTGAACGTGGCGGGCAATATCGCCTTTGGCCTGCACCAATGGCCGGCCGCAGAACGTGCCCCACGTGTTGAGGAAATGCTGGCACTGGTCGGCTTGCAAGGCCGGGGCGATAGCTGGCCGCACCAGCTCTCAGGCGGCCAGCAGCAGCGCGTGGCGCTGGCGCGTGCCCTGGCTCCTAAGCCGGGGCTGCTGCTGCTCGACGAGCCGTTCTCCAGCTTGGATACCAGCCTGCGCGAGTCCATTGCCCGCGAGGTGCGCAACATTCTCAAGCAAGCCCAGACCACCGCGCTGATGGTCACGCACGACCAAAACGAAGCCTTCGCCATTGCCGACCATATCGGCGTGATGGCACAAGGCCGCCTCCTGCAATGGGACAGTGCCGTGCAGGTCTATGCCCATCCCCCTACGCCAGAAGTGGCTCAGTTTATTGGTGAAGGTGTGCTGCTTGCCGCGCAAAGCCTAGGCTCGCAAGGCTGGCGCACTGCGCTGGGAATACTGCCGCCTGCTCACCCCCACTTTCTCTCAGCCTCGGGGGAGGTGCGGGTGCTGCTGCGCCCTGAGCATGTGGGGTTGATGGATGTGACCGTGGCTAGCCCTAGGACGACTCCCCCAATCCCAATAGCGCAGGTGGCGCAAGTGGTGCAGGTGGTGTTTCGCGGCAGCCACTTTATCTACACCTTATTGTTACCAGACGGCAGCCATCTACTTGCCCAAGCGCTAGCGCATCAGCAGTACGCCCTTGGGCAAGCGGTAGGTGTTTTTTTGATGGACACCTATACCGCCTATACCGACTGATACCAGCCTAGCGCCTAGCTCGCTTTTGTGAAGCGTCCCACCAAACGGTCTAGCTCATATGTTGTTTCACGTAGTTGCTCTGAGGCAGCCCAAGCCAACTGCACTTCTTGTCGGTTATCGACAATTAAATCTGCAATCTGCTGCATCTGCATACTGGCCTCTTCAGCAGAGAAGACCTCTAAGCTCAACGCTGATGCCAAGTTACGCAAATCATCTAAATTGATGCTAGTATTTTCTTCATTTTGGTCAGTATCAGTGATTTTCTCTACCTGCATAGCCAAGGTACGTATCTGCTTGGCAGAGTTTTGAGCAATTTCTAAAACTTGATAAGAGCGGTCGTGTTGCTCTTCAAAACGTTCTGCCAGTGACATCACGATGCTATTCATTTGCTTGCATTGCTGCTGAATATTTTCTGAAGAGGCATCAATATCATCAATCATACTTTGCAAATTTACCTGCATGGCAATCACCGAGGCTGAAACACGGCCAGGCTCACCATGGGCAAACCATTGTGGTGATTGGGATAAATCCCCTTTTGCGATACGCTCCAAAGATTGAATTGATGCGTTCAGAGGCTTGATAGAGCCTTGGATAAAGAAAAACCCCAGAACTATAATAATCAATAACCCGGAAATAATACCAATGGTTGCTACAATGGAAATATACCGATTTATTTTAGCAGCCGCCAAGTAGTTTTCTTCAGCCGTTGTTGTTAGGTAAGAAATAAGGTGTTCAGATTTAACATTGGCATAATTGTAAAGAGGGTTAATATTATGGAGCAAATGCTTTTGCGCCTGTACATAGTCGCCTGCCCGTAAAAGCTCAATCATAGGATTTAGCCCCTCATTCACATACTGTAGGCGTGAATTCCAATAAATATCAGAGATGTTTTTCTGCTCTCCCTCAATATTAACAGCTTGGTATTTCTCCCATAAGTCAAAAATTTCTTTCTGATTGGCTAGTGTGGTATTTATATGTATATCTATGGAATGGTCAACGCGCTTGCTATCAGGGTTGGCAGGGTCATGGTGCATTGCCAAAGCCATCTGAGCACGGTTATCAGCCATAAGAAAATTGATTCTCCCTATCATTCTGGTAGGATTCATATTTTCATGAACAAAATTCTCCATGTTTTTAGAAGACATGGCTAAACCTGCAATCCCAAGGACACCGCCTAGAATCATGAGTAAAGCAACAAAAAATACACCTATGACAATCCCATTTTTAATAGACAGCAGTTGTTCCCATTTGGCAATCTGCCTAGAGGTAGAAAAATTCTGAACACCAGAAGCTGATGTATCTTCGTCTAAGGCCAAGCTGACAATGTAGCCTGTACACTCCTCATTTTCATAGGATGGAACCACATACATCAATCCAGCCGGGGGGGTGGTGCTACGGGTGGTGTTACTCGCATCAGCTACAGGATAAGAAAGAGCAAACTTCAGAACCCGTACCTTCTCCTGTGCAGACATAGAGGTAATAGCCTTGAGGAGCGATTGCTGCCTCGTATCTTGGCATAAATCATCTATAGAGCGGCCAATGAGCTGGGCTTCTTTATCTTTATTATTAGAGATGCCTAGAAATTTACTAAGCCCCTCATTAATACCAGTGATAGCACCGCTTCTATCCAAGTGAATAATCAGTGGGAGCGTATTTTCTGTCATATTCATTTTTTCTTACCCTTTTGAAACATATTAAATTTTATTCCATCCACAATCTTTTAATGCTTAAATTAGCAGAGCGATAATCTTCTAATTGTAAGCTGGCAACCACCTCACAACCTGGCTCGCTTACATTACGCATCAATGGTGTTAATCGTAACATATTATTTGCACCATAAATGCTATAAACAATCACATCGCTCGACTTCATTGCTCTATTTTTTACAGCAGCAATTTCGTTATTCTTTAAGCGAACCAGTGAACCAGGTATATAAACCCCCAACTCTTTTACCAATATTGCCGTAAGCTGCTGGTTAAACAAATTTTCTTTATTAAGATAAATTTCCTGTAGTGCCTTTTGGGGTAAAATTGATTTACTTTGGCGATACACCCTGGGCTTTACCATAGCGCTATAAACATCAGCAATTGCCATTATTCGCCCACCTAA
>JAHAYB010000442.1 GCA_018384835.1 Comamonas sp. | reverse complement strand
GTAAAGGCTCTTGGCTAGGGCACTTGCATGTCGCAAGTTGCTCGTAGCACAGGAGAAAAACTATGGCGAAAAGCCAAAACTTCACCCTTGCTCAGCCTGCTCAAGTAGATGCTGCGGTCGATGGACAGCTGGCTCGTGTAGATCCTGCACTGGCTAAGTTCGACAGCCTTCCAGATGCGGCGCATGTGCGCTTACCTGTAGTGCTCGCGTTGTATGCCTGCTCGCGTGCAACCGCGTGGCGTCATGTCAAAGCTGGTCTCATTCCAGCCCCTGTCAAATTTTCAGAACGCATCACTGCATGGAATGTGGGAGTGCTGCGCAAGCACTTGATGAAGATGAATTAAGGAGCATAGCGAAAGTGCGATTCATCTGCGCTTTCAGCGTGTGTGCGGCGGACGTAACTTGAAAAGTTATGGACCCTCAAAACTGAAATATCTAATGCTGTAAATCACTTTGTAGCTAGGCAAAAAGTTGATTTTTGACGTGCAGTAGGACTTGCGAGCACTGAGTGCTTTCCTAGTAATGGTCATTACATCACTACTACCTAGCTACTCAACAAACCGTTCACATGCTTTGTACTCATCTAGTCAAGGCTTAAGCCACAAACACTAATTTTAGGAAACCAAAGAAAATGGCAGATACATTAACCGCTCGCATAAGCGTTCCTGATGAAGCTTTCGGTCAGGACTTGCCTTATGTTAAAGATGAGAGGACAGATCCAACAGGGGAGATTAAAGCTCGTAGTGCTACTAGCCTTGCAAAAGTACCATTTAAGTTTAAGTGTGGAAAAGCCACTATGTGGATTAGCCCAAAAGGTGGCTATGTAGATGGCAAGCTGAACATTTATGCCTATGACGTCAGCGTGAGTGTTCCAGGTGCTGTTTGCGGACTAAATGCACTTTTGGAAAATGCAGTATATGAGGTATCGTTGTTTGCACTATATTTCTTTCAATACTGGTTGCTGGAGTGCGGAGTAGCTACTGAGACTGTGAAGAAATTCACTATGAAAAACGTTGAGCTTGAAGAGCTACATCTGACTTACCTCATCTACAGTGGGAACAAGAATAAAGCAAACAACCGTATTCTTGAGCTTGCTCGGCGTGGGCTTACGTTGTTCTCAGGGGATATGATTAAAAAAAACAAGCGTAAAGCTGCTGTAGAGTACCGGAATTCTGATTGGAACTGCTACGTGAGGATTAGTAAAAGCAGTAAGTTTGATATTGCTGCCTACGTGAAGTCTTTCGTTATACCAAAGTCATTTTGTGGCTTGCCAACCGTTGTATCGGACAAGATCTTTGCAATCAGCCAAAACTATGTACGCTTTGAAGTAAAGCTTAAAAAGGCGTGGTTCTCCGAAAAAGTCACGGTGCTGGATGCAGATGGTCGAAAGGTCAAGAAGAAGCAGCTTTCCAAGTGGGCATCGCCACTGAGTTGGAAAGGTAAAGCTGGCGAGGCAATGTACGAGCAAGTCTTTGAAGAGGCTCGTGACCTTTTACGTTTGAACGAGAAGCTGAACCAGCGTCGCCATCGTCCGGATTTTATGAAGACCTTGAGCGATGAGCACCGTGCAATTCTTTCCAAGCACTATGCGGGTACGTCCTTTAAGAAGTTGCCTTTCAAAAGCAAGGATGCGAAGCAGCGTAGCAAGGTCAAGCGTGCCATTCAAAAGCTGTGTGGGGTTGACTTGTACATTCCTTGGGAGGAGCAAAAGGAGCTCATGCAGTTGGAGTGGTTGGTGTACCCAGGCATGTTCAATCTTGACTCAGTACCAGAGCAGTTGAAGGACTACGCCTTTGCTGGTCGAACTATCAAAAAGAAGAAGGAAGAGATGAAGGAGAAGCTTCGTTTTTTCGCTAAGCACAATGACTTGCAAAGCCAAGCTATTGCGGCTGCACTACATCGTGCTCGGGATATTTCTCGTATGCCGGATGATGGGGGTGAGAGTGATTTGATGGGAAATATCTGACGACACCAGAAGGGGCCATGTGCCCCTTTTTTGTTTTAAGACACTCTGTTGAAGGGGGCGCGAGGGCTGGTGTGTGTACAAGAGCATGGACTTTTGGAGTCCTGCGAGGCATACAAGCGTATAGCTGTTTGAGGCAATTTTTCTTGCCATTGCGACAAAACATATGTCGCAAATCAAATATTGCGACACAATTAGCGTCATGAATTACGACAAAGCCCAGTCAGAACTTGACCTATTAGCAAGCATCATTGACCGTCACCCAGCAGGTATCTGCCATGGCAGCGGATGCGAGGGCATTGTTGCAGAAGCAGGTGCTCAAAAGTAGTTCGCGCCTGTCCCGCCCGGTGCGTCCGCTGCTCAGGATGCCCCGGCCCCCGGTCGTGTATCGTGTCAACTGTTCCCCCTACCTCTACTTTTGACTTACTCAGGAATCAAAGAGGGCACTTCAACGCTCTTCAATGCCAGAAAAACCATGCACGAAATCATTTGCCCTCATTGCAAGAAAGCGTTCAAGATCGACGAAGCTGGCTACGCAGATATTCAAAAACAGGTCCGTGACAGTGAGTTCGACAAGCAGCGCGAAGAGCTGGAAAAGCAGTTGCACGAGCGGCTGCAACTGGCGGAGCAAGAGAAGCGCAACGCCGTCGCGCTGGAGCAAGCCAGGATGGCCGGTGAATTGACGAGCAGTGCTGCGAACAAGGATGCCGAAATACAGGATCTAAAAAACCAGTTAGAGGCCGCTGCGTTGGCCAACCGGTTGGCGTTGGCTCAGGCCCTTAGCGGGCTTGAAAAAGAGCGTGATGGGCTGCTCAATCAACTGACCCAGGCGCAGAGCGAGCAGCAAAGTGCCGAACAATTGGCCGCCACACGGCTACAGGCTGAACTGGAGAAAACCGCTGCAGCCAAGGATGCGGAAATCCAGAGACTCAAGGCCCAGCTCGACGGCGAAGCCGTTGCGCGCCAGTTGGCCGTAAACACCGCCGTCAGCGATGCACAAAAACAGCGCGACGAGCTGGCGCAACAGCTGCACCAGACCCTGCTTGAAAAAAAAGCCCAGGCCGATCTGGCGCAGGCCCGACTGGAAAGCGAACTGCAAAAGGCGGCGACCAGCAAAGAGCTGGAATTGCAAACTCTGAAATCTCAGCTGGACGCGACGTCAGTCAGCCACCAATTGGCGATCACCGAGGCCGTGGGCAAGGTGCAGCAAGAGCGTGACACGTTCAAAAACCACCTGGATCGCGCCGCGCTAGAGAAGGAGCTGGCCGAAAAATCGCTCAAGGACAAGTACGAAACCCAGTTGAAGGACCGCGACGAGGCTATTGAGCGCCTGCGCGACATGAAGGCCAAACTCTCGACCAAGATGGTGGGCGAGACGCTGGAGCAGCATTGCGAAATCGAGTTCAACCGCATTCGCGCCAGCGCTTTTCCGCGTGCTTATTTTGAAAAGGACAACGACGCCAGCAGCGGTAGCAAGGGCGACTTCATTTTCCGTGACAGCGACGATGCGCAGACCGAGATTGTCTCCATCATGTTCGAGATGAAAAACGAGAACGACCAGACGGCCACCAAGAAAAAGAACGAAGACTTCTTCAAGGAACTGGACAAGGATCGCACGGAAAAAGGCTGTGAATACGCGGTGTTAGTCACGCTACTGGAACCTGACAACGAGCTCTACAACAGCGGTATCGTCGATGTCTCGCACCGCTACCCCAAGATGTACGTGGTACGACCGCAGTTTTTCATCCCCATGATCACATTGCTGCGCAATGCGGCCATGAACTCGCTGCACTACAAATCCGAGCTGGCCTTGGTGAAAGCACAGAACGTGGACATCACGCGCTTTGAGACCCAACTGGAAGACTTCAAAACCTCTTTTGGCCGCAACTGGCGTCTTGCGTCCGACGGTTTCGAGGAAGCCATCAAGCGCATCGATGAAGCCATCAAGGATCTGGAAAAGACTAAAGACGCGCTCTACAAGTCGGCCAACAATCTGCGCCTAGCCAATGACAAAGCCGAAGATCTCACCGTCAAGAAGCTGACACGTGGCAACCCGACCATGGCCACCAAGTTTGCTGAACTGAAGAACGAAGGCACCGCTGAGTCAAATTGACACGTAGTCGAAGGCCGGTAACAGACCAGTTGCGGCCGCTCAGGCACAGGACTATGAATGACTCAAATCAGCCTGAAGCAGCCTTCAGTCCATGAACATCTTGTTTGCAGCGGGCGCGGTCACCCGCTTAGCAGAAATTGACGCAGACTGGGCCGCTTGATGTTCTTTCTCGGCTGCGCTCTCGAAAATGCGCTCACCCGTATCTCGCTCTACCCAAACACGCCAGCCACCGTTGTTAGCGACAGTCTCCGCGCTGGCCAGCGCCTCAGCCCGAGACATAGGGTTGTCAGCGCAGGCGGTGACATGAGAAAAAATGGCAGGATTCCCCACCACGTACTTGAGGTTCCAAATCTTCTTGCTCATGGCTGGGTTTCCTGTCTTGCTGATTTAGGCCGTGGCTTGGGCGTTTGCTTCTGGCATGAAGTCAGTAGCGATACCGACAAGGGCGCGGCTGATTTCGTCCTTCAAGCTGCCTGACAGTTCAAGCTCAGGATGCACGGACAGGTACTGACGGAAGGCCGCCGCCATTTTGTTTTGTTGCTCAGATGTTTGCATCATGTTGGACTTTCCTTGATTCAATGGAAAGAATTACAACGTCTGGGTGTTATATCTGAAGTATGGGCTTGCAGGCTGTCGGATGTGCGGTAGTCGCGTTGCGCCCCTACGGATGACAACTATTGGTTTGAGCCAATGCTTCGGGTGTACGGACAGGCGCACCGCAACAACATCCTCTTGGTAGGGGATGCCTGTGTCGGTAAGTCGTCAGTGATTCTGGAGGCTGCCACTCGGTTGGGTGTTCCAGTGTTCCAGCTTGCCTGCTCAGGCAAAACCCGGTTTCAGCACCTGATTGACTCTTGCGAGCTGGTCAATGGTGAGGCTAATTTGGACGGCTGCACCGTCCGCGCTCTGAACCATGGACTCAATCCCGGACTAAACCCCGAGGCTTCCTGCGCACCGGGTGAAAAATTCGGCCCCAATTTGGCCCCACTTTTTATTTTATGGATCACGCCTACGTGGGTTTGCAAGCTGGAAAAACATAATCAGCGCATCTGGTGCGGACAACAAAAA
>JAHAYB010000440.1 GCA_018384835.1 Comamonas sp. | reverse complement strand
CTTATTTTTGGGGCGGGTTCAACGCGTTTTGAAATCTGGTGGGGGTGGGGGGGGGTTGGGGTGGGGGGGTTGGGGGGGGCGTCCTGCGGCGCGGGGGGGGGGGGGGGGGGGGCAAGCTGCCTTTTGCGCTGCGTTGGCCTGTGGGTTTATTAGCGCTGTGGGTGGCTGGCCTGGCGATGGTGCAGGCCCATGGGCGAGGTTTGAATTTTTTGCTGTCGGTGCTGCTGCTGGTGTGGGTGGCTGATGTGTTTGCCTACTTTGCAGGGCGTGCTTTTGGGCAGCGCTGGGTCAAGGTCAAACTGGCTCCCAGCATTAGCCCAGGCAAAAGCTGGGAGGGTGCCATTGGCGGTGCATTAGGCGTGCTGCTGATGGGCGTGGTTTGGGCGGTGCAAGAGCTGGGCCAGTCCAGCGCTGTGCCAGTAGCGGCCAGCCTTTATGCCCGTTTACTCAGCCAAGGCTGGTGGTTGCTGCTACTGGGTTGCTTATTTCTTACGGCCATGAGTGTGGTGGGCGATTTGGTGGAATCCCTGGTCAAACGCAGCGCGGGCATGAAAGACAGCAGCCAGCTTTTGCCCGGTCACGGCGGGGTGCTGGATCGCATTGATGCCTTGCTGCCCACGCTGCCACTGGCGATGTGGCTGGCTAACAGCCAGCAAATTTGGGTCGTTTAAATATGAAGCCCGTACAGCATATTACCGTTCTTGGGGCTACAGGCTCTATTGGAACCAGCACTCTGGACGTGCTGCGCCGCCATCCCCAGCAGTTTTCCGTATTTGCTTTAAGCGCCGCTACCCAAGTCGATGCCCTGCTAGCGCAATGCCTGGAATTTGCGCCGCGCTACGCCGTGATGAGCAGCGCCGCCCATGCCCAGCAACTGGCGCAGCGCTTGCGTGAACACAGCAGCCCCACCCAAGTGCTGCAAGAGGCCGATGCCCTAGAGCAGATTGCTGCCCACCCCGAAGTCGATACCGTTATGGGCGCGATTGTGGGCGCTGCGGGGCTGGCTCCCTGCCTGGCTGCTGCACGGGCGGGCAAGCGCCTGCTGCTGGCCAATAAAGAAGCTTTAGTGGTGGGCGGGGCGCTATTTATGCAGGCGGTGCAAGACAACGGCTGCACCCTGATACCCATTGATAGTGAGCATTCCGCCATCTTCCAATGCCTGCCTGAAGATGCCAGCACCTGGGGGCAACGCCTGCACAGTGTGATTTTGACGGCCTCGGGCGGCCCCTTTCGCCAGCGCGACCCGCACACCCTGGCACAGGTGACGGTGGCCGAGGCTTGCAAGCACCCCAACTTCAGCATGGGGCGCAAAATTTCTGTGGATTCGGCCACCATGATGAACAAGGCGCTGGAGGTGATTGAAGCGCGTTGGCTGTTTCACTTGCAGCCCGAGCAGATTCGCGTGGTGATTCACCCGGAGCAAATTATTCACTCTATGGTGCAGATGCGGGATAGCTCTGTGCTGGCTCAACTGGGCACACCGGATATGCGCGTACCCATTGCCTGCGGCCTGTCTTGGCCTGAGCGCATTGCCAGCGGGGTCGCGCCGCTGGACTTTACGCAACTGGCAGGGCTGAGTTTTGAAGAGGCTGATGCCCAGCGCTTTCCCGGCCTGCACCTGTCTTGGCAAGCGCTACGCGCCCCCGAGGGCACTACCGCCATCTTGAATGCCGCCAACGAGATAGCCGTGGCCGCCTTTTTAGAAGAGCGCCTGCGCTTTGACCGCATCCACGCTGTCAACCTCGCCACGTTGGAACAGTTGATTCCTGATGAAAAGCCCGCCAGTGTGCCCGCTTTGATGGCTCTGGATGCCCAGGCGCGGCAGGTGGCGCAAACTATGGTGCAGCGCTGGAGCCTCTAGGCTGCTAGCGTCCATCATCACGTATCACGTAGGAAGGGGACAGCCATGTTGTTGACAGTGCTGGCGTTTGTCGTAGCCCTGGGGCTGCTGATTGCCATCCATGAATATGGCCATTACCGCACGGCGGTAGCCTGTGGGGTCAAGGTGCTGCGCTTTTCTATTGGCATGGGTCGCCCCCTGCTGCGCTGGCGCAAAAAGAATTCAGACACCGAATTTGTCATTGCCGCCCTGCCTCTGGGCGGCTATGTGCGTATGCTGGATGAGCGTGAGGGCGATGTGCCCGCACAAGAGCGCCATCTGGCCTTTAACAACCAGCCGCTGCGCTCCCGCGCCCTGATTGTGGCGGCTGGGCCGGCGGCTAATTTGCTGCTGGCGGTGTTGCTCTATGCCTTGGTTAACTGGATGGGGGTGCAAGCGCCCAAAGCCTTGCTAGCCAGCCCCGTACCCCACAGCCTTGCTGCCGAGGCGGGTTTGCAGGCGCAAGACTGGGTGCAGGCAGTGCAAACCGTAGGCGGGCAGCCGCGTAATTTGCGCTCGTTTGACGATTTGCGCTGGGAGCTAACCCAGGCAGTGGTTGATGGTCAAGATTTGCAACTGCACCTGACAGACCGCCAAGGCCAGCGCCCACGCCAGGTATTGCTGCCCTTATCCACCGTGCAGACCAGCGAAGTAGATGCCGCCTTGATGCAGCGCATTGGCCTACTCAGCCCCTGGATGCCAGCCGTGGTGGGCGAGGTGCTGCCCGACTCCCCCGCCGCAGCCGCAGGCTTGCAAGCCGCTGACCAGGTGCTAGCGATTGACGGCCAGCCCATTGGCGATGGTGCGCAGCTACGCGCCCTGATTCGCCAATCCACCAGCGGCCAGAGCCAACAATGGCAGCTAGAGCGTGACGGCCAAAGTCTGGTGCTGGCCGTCACCCCTGAAATCATCACCACCGAGCAAGAGCGCTATGGCCGCATTGGTGCCATGATTGGCGCAGCCCCCGAGATGCTGACCGTGCGCTATGGCGCTGTGGAGGGCTTACTCGCCGGGGCACAAAAAACCTGGGATATTGGGATACTGAGCCTCAAGATGATGGGCAAGATGCTCACCGGCCAGGCATCCGTTAAGAACTTGAGCGGACCGCTCACCATTGCCGACTACGCCGGTAAGTCTGCCAGCCTGGGCGTGACCCAGTACCTTTTGTTCTTGGCTTTGATTAGCGTGAGTTTGGGCGTGCTCAATCTCCTGCCCCTGCCTGTCTTGGATGGCGGACACCTGATGTATTATCTGTGGGAGGCGCTCACGGGTCGCCCGGTCAGTGAGGCTTGGATGCAAGGGCTGCAACGCATAGGCGTTACAGCCTTGTTGTTTTTGATGTCGCTGGCCTTGTTCAATGATATTTCTCGCTTATTTGCCTAAACCGTAAGCAATAATTACTTTTTTGTTGGCTCATGTATTTTTTGGGCGAACCGTTGCTTTTAGAACTTCATGAAATTCTCTGTTCCGCGCCGTGGCGCTCGTGTAATTGGGGCTGTTGCGGCCTTGCTATCCGCTGCTCAACTGGCTTGGGCGCTGGAGCCTTTTACTGTTCAAGATATCCGCGTCGAAGGCTTGCAGCGCGTTGAGGCCGGAACGGTATTTGCCTCCATGCCCCTGCGCGTAGGAGAGCAGTACAACGATGAAAAAGGCGCTGCTGCCATTCGCTCTTTGTTTGGTCTGGGTTTGTTCAAAGACGTGCGCCTGGAGGCCAGCGGCAATGTGCTGGTGGTGGTGGTGGAAGAGCGCCCCACCATCGCCAATGTAGAGTTTGTCGGTACCAAAGAGTTTGACAAAAAAGCCCTGCTGCAATCCATGCGCGATGTGGGGTTGGCCGAAGGCCGTGCTTTTGATAAGGCGCTGGCCGACCGTGCCGAACAGGAGCTCAAGCGCCAGTACATTAGCCGCAGCCTGTACGGCGCTGAGGTGGTCACTACCGTTACGCCTATTGAGCGCAACCGCGTGAATCTGACCTTCTCGGTGGTGGAAGGTGCGCCCGCCAAGATTGATGAAATTCGCATCGTGGGTGCTAAGGCATTTAGCGAATCCACTTTGAAAAAGCAAATGGATCAAGATACCGGCAACTGGATGAGCTGGTACACCAAATCCAATCGCTATGCACGTAGCAAGCTCAATGCTGATTTGGAGGCTTTGCGTTCTTTCTATTTACAGCGCGGCTATATTGATTTTCGTATTGACTCTACCCAGGTGGCCATGTCACCCGATAAACAGAAAATTACGCTGGTAGTCAATATTGAAGAAGGCGAACGCTTTATTGTTTCCAATATAGCGCTAGATGGTAATTATCTGGACAGAGACGACGAGTTTAAGTCCCTGATTAAAATCAAAGCAGGTCAGCCTTATAACGCTGAACATGTCGCTGATACGACCAAAGCCTTTAGTGACCATTTTAGTAATTTTGGCTTTGCTTTTGCCAGGGTAGAAGCTGTTCCACAAATTGACCGTGCTAATAATCGCGTTGCCTTGGTGTTGCAGGCCGAACCTGCACGCCGCGCCTATGTGCGCCGCATTCACATTGCGGGCAACGACCGTACCCGCGATGAAGTGATTCGCCGGGAGTTTCGCCAATATGAATCCTCTTGGTACGACGGTGACAAAATCAAGCTCTCACGCGACCGTGTGGACAGGCTGGGCTTTTTTACTGAGGTAGATATTGATACCCAAGAGGTTCCCGGCTCTCCAGACCAAGTGGATTTGGTGATTACCGTTAAGGAAAAACCAACAGGCTCGGTCACTTTGGGCGCAGGCTTCTCTAGTGCTGAAAAAGTAACGTTGAGTTTTGGTATCAAACAGGAAAATGCCTTTGGCTCGGGAAATTACCTGGGTATTGATGTCAATACCAGCAAATATAATCGTACCATTGTGCTGAGTACAACCGACCCCTACTTTACCCAAGATGGGGTTTCCAGAAGTATTGATGCCTATTACCGTACCTCACGCCCCTACTCCTACTATTATGAGGATGAAAAAGTCGGTACGGGGGATATGTATAAAATCGTCTCTAAAGGCGCATCTATGCGCTTTGGCGTGCCCTTTAGCGAGATTGATACGGTATATTTTGGCTTGGGCTTTGAGCAAACCACTGTCAAAGATGGTATCTATATGCCCTGGCACTATCATGAATATACGGATACCAATAATACAGCTATCCCCCTGACCCTAGGCTGGGGACGTGACTCACGAGATAGTGCTTTAGCACCAAATTCTGGACGCTACCAGCGCTTAAACGCGGATTGGTCTGTCGCTGGTGATATGAAGTATGTCAAGGCCAATTACCAATTCCAACAATATATTCCCCTGAATAAAACTTGGACAATTGCTTTTAATACCGAACTAGGCTGGGGTAAGGGCTTAGGTGGAAATAGATTTCCTATTTTCAAAAACTTTTATGCCGGCGGTCTAGGCTCTGTACGTGGTTTTGACCAAGGTAGCTTGGGGCCACGCGATAACTGCTTCCGTGGCGTAGATGGGCAACAAACCTGCTCCCCTTACAGCTATTCTTATTTAGGTGGTGCAAAGTTGGCCGTCGTTAACTTAGAGTTGATTGCTCCTTTCCCTGGGACGGGCAATGACAAAACCTTGCGCTGGTTTACTTTTGTGGATGCGGGTAACGTCTATGGTGAAAAAGACCGTATGCGTGCCAAAGATTTCCGAGCCTCTGCCGGTATTGGTATTAGCTGGATTTCTCCAGTAGGGCCGCTGCGCTTGGCTTGGGCAAAACCTCTGCGTAAAAAACCTGAAGATAGGTTGCAGAAAATTCAATTTCAAATTGGGACTTCTTTCTAATGAAATCTATGTATCGCACCCTTTCTGTTGCCACCTTGCTGGCAGGCTTGAGCTTTTCTGCTCTGGCTGATTTTAAGGCTGGTTTTGTCAATACCGACCGTATTTTCCGCGAGGCTAATACTGCACAAACAGCCCAGAATAAACTAGAGGCAGAGTTCTCTAAGCGTGAAAAAGAGTTGATTGGCCTGCGTGATAAGCTCAAAAGCAGCTCCGATAGCTTTGAGCGCGATGCGCCCACCATGTCTGAAAGCCAGCGCGTGACCAAGCAGCGCGAGCTGGTAGAGCAAGACCGTGACTTTCAGCGTAAGAGCCGTGAATTTCAAGAAGACTTGGCTAACCGTAAAAATGAAGAGTTAGCGCGTGTTTTAGACTTGGCTAATAAAGTGGTGCAAGAGGTAGCTGAGGCTGAAAAATACGATGTAATTTTGCAAGAAGCGGTCTATGTCAACCCTAGCCATGATATTACTGATAAAGTGATTAAAGCACTGAATGCCAAGGCTAAATAATTTTTGAGTTAATCAATACAACCTAAGTCAATTCAACCAGAACCCGTATAGGGCATAGAAAGCTATCAGGCATGGAAAACGGTGGGCTACAACTGTCTTTGGCAGAAATAGTCGCTACTTTGGGTGGAGTCCTAGATGGGGTTGTTACACCAGAAAATAAACTGGTGCAACGCATAGCCCCCCTAGAAACTGCCGACCAGCACAGCATTAGTTTTTGCA
Source organism: Comamonas sp. (assembly GCA_018384835.1). Taxonomy (GTDB): domain Bacteria; phylum Pseudomonadota; class Gammaproteobacteria; order Burkholderiales; family Burkholderiaceae_C; genus Comamonas. The sequence continues at coordinate 1,478 of JAHAYB010000440.1, read as the reverse complement.
GCGACACGCGTTATCAAGCGCAGTTGGCAAAAACAAAAGCTGCTTGTGTAGTGCTTGCCCCTAGTTTGCAAGCTGCTGCATTAGAAGCTGGCCTCACTTGCATCGTTACTGATAACCCCTATGCCTATTTTGCGCGTTTAACGCAATGGTGGCAGCAAAGCCAGCGCGATAAAAATCCGCTTTGGGGCGCGAAGCATATTCACCCCTCGGCGGTGGTGGATGAGCGTGCTGATATTCATCCTAGCGCCCACATTGGCCCTTTATGCGTTATTGAGCGCGGTGCAAGCATAGGAGCCGATACGGTATTGACCGCACGGGTGCATATTGGGCAGGGTTGCTCTATTGGGCAGCGCTGCATTCTTCACCCTGGCGTAGTGATTGGAGCCGATGGTTTTGGTTTTGCGCCTGAAAATGGCCGCTGGCTCAAAATTGCTCAACTCGGTGCAGTGCGTATTGGTGATGATGTAGAAATCGGTGCAAATACCTGTATTGATCGTGGTGCGCTGGATGATACGGTCATTGGTGAGGGCGTAAAAATAGATAATCTGGTTCAGATTGCCCATAACGTCCAAATCGGAGCGCATACGGTGATCGCTGGTAATACGGGCATTGCAGGTAGCGCAAAAATTGGTGAGCATTGCGCTATTGGCGGTGCTGCCAATATTTTGGGGCATTTAAGTATTGCCAGCGGTACGCAGATTTCGCCGACCTCAATGGTGACGCGCTCTATCCATCGTCCCGGTTTATATACCGGTATTTATCCTATTCAAACTAATGCTGAATGGGAAAGAACCGCCGCCTCTATCAAACAAGTGGATAAAATGCGTCAGCGTATGAAAAAGCTGGAGCAAACAATCTCTGCATTTATAGAAAGTCAGCAGCAAGCATGATGAATATCTACGAAATTATGAAGCAACTGCCTCACCGCTACCCGTTTTTACTGGTAGATAAAGTGGTGGAGCTGGAGCGCAATACCCGTATTTTGGGTGTCAAAAACGTTACGTTTAATGAGCCATATTTTACGGGGCATTTTCCTGGCCGTCCGGTAATGCCTGGAGTGCTTATTTTGGAAGCATTGGCACAGGCGGCAGGTTTACTGGCATTTGATGCCATGGGCCAAGTGCCGGACGAAAATAATATCTACTACTTTGTTGGCATTGATTCTGCCCGCTTCAAACGCCCCGTAGAGCCAGGCGACCAGTTATTGCTAGAGGCTTCTATCGACCGTGTACGCGGCGGTATTTGGAAATTCAAAGGTATCGCTCGTGTGGGTGATGAAGTTGCGTGTGAGGCCAGCCTGATGTGCACCATGCGCTATGTGGGGCCACCACAAGAAGCCTGAATTTTTGCTAATACTGCTGATATTGCATGAATGATTTGATTCACCCCACAGCCATTATTGCCGAGGGTGCAGAATTGCACCCTTCTGTTACTGTGGGCGCGTACAGCATTATTGGCGCTCATGTGCAGATTGGCGA
>JAHAYB010000428.1 GCA_018384835.1 Comamonas sp. | reverse complement strand
TCATGCGCTTGCGAGGCGATTTGCGCGGCTGTCTGGGCAAAGTCTGCGGGCAGCTCGCCAGCCATGCGGCGCTCAAACTCGGCGGCCAGCTCTGGGTGGGCGGCGGCGTAGGCGGCAAAGCGCTCGTCCCAGGCGGCTTGGGCTTGTTGGCCAGCGGCTTTGCCATCCCAGTCGGCATACACCTCGGCAGGGATGTCGAAGGGGGCGTGGTTCCAGCCCAGGGCGGCGCGGGTCAGGGCGATTTCTTCTGCGCCCAAAGGCTCGCCGTGCGCCTTGGCCGTGCCTGCGCGGTTGGGCGAGCCAAAGCCGATGCTGGTTTTGCAGCAAATCAGCGTGGGTTGGTTGCTGCTTTGCTTGGCCTGGGTGATGGCGGCGCTAACGGCAGCGGCATCATGCCCATCCACAGCGCGAATCACGTTCCAGCCATAGGCTTCAAAGCGGGCGGGGGGGTCGTCGCCAAACCAGGGGGTGACTTGGCCATCAATGCTGATGCCGTTGTCGTCCCACAGGGCAATCAGCTTGTTGAGCTTCCAGGCTCCGGCCAGGGCGCAAGCCTCGTGGCTGATGCCTTCCATCAGACAGCCGTCGCCCATAAAGACGTAGGTGTGGTGGTCAACAATGGCGTGGCCATCGCGGTTGAACTCGGCAGCCAGCAGTTTTTCCGCCAGCGCCATGCCGACGGCGTTGGTAATGCCTTGCCCCAGGGGGCCGGTGGTGGTTTCTACGCCGGGGGTGATGCCAACTTCGGGGTGGCCAGCGGTTTTGCTGCCCAGTTGGCGGAAGTTTTTCAGCTCCTGCATGGGCAGGTCATAGCCGGTCAGGTGCAGCAGCGCGTAAATCAGCATGGAGCCGTGGCCGTTAGAGAGCACAAAGCGGTCACGGTTCGCCCAGTGCGGGTCAGTGGGGTTGTGTTGCAGATGCTCGCCCCATAGCGCCACCGCCATATCGGCCATGCCCATGGGTGCGCCGGGGTGGCCGGACTTGGCTTGTTGAACAGCATCCATGGCCAGAGCGCGAATTGCGTGGGCCATCATCTGGGTATTTGCCATGTGGGGCAGTCTCCTGTGGGCAGTGGGCAAAAAAACGCTTATTTTAGCGGACTTGCGATAACCCACTTTGGGCACACTCCCTTGGCGCACAGTTCCGTCCCCGTTGCGCGTTTTACGCCCCTCTAGCCTGCACCATGTCCTCCCCCACCCCTCAGCGCCGCATTGTTTGGCAGCACCCGCAAGCGCCCGCCAAACCCAACTTTGGTGCCGATTGCAATGGCTGCGGCCTGTGCTGCTTGGCTGAGCCCTGCCCCTTGGGGCTGTTGGCCACGCGCCGCCAACACGGTGCTTGCGCCTTGCTGCGCTGGTCAGAGAGCCAGCAGCGTTATGTGTGTGGAGCCATTAGCGACGCGCCCAGCGATTGGCTGGGGCGGCTGCGCCAGCGCCTGGCGGTGCGCTGGATTGCAGCGGGCAAGGGCTGTGATGCGGATTGGGAGGATGAAAGGGACTAGGACTAGGACAGCTGCCCTACGGTGTGCATCTGTGTGCATATATGCGTACGCGTAGCGCACACGCCAGCGCACAGGATATACCGCCCTTTCCAAAAGATACATTTAAAAAAATGATTAACCATGATGCCAGTGCCTACAGCAAGGACGCACTGTGCAGGCCGGAGCAAACGGGGCTTGAATAAAAGCCAATCAATCGACTAATTGCTCAGGAGGAGGTGGGGTCATGGACAGTGCAGTTCTTAGCCTGCTGTCAGCGTTTTTGCTGTCACTGATTGGCTTATTTGCCTTTATGTGGTCTATGCGCAAGGGCTTGCTGGTGGAGAACCCCGGCGCTGCCTCGGCCATTTTTGTGCCTAGCGAAGTCGGCCAGGCCGATGACCCCAGCCTGACCGCGCACGACCGCCAGCGTATGCAGCAGGCGCTGGACTTGAGCCGCCGCGCTCCGGGGGAAGCTGCCTGGCAAAACCCGCCCGATGATGCGCACAGCCTGGCGCAGCGCCAAGCGGCGGATGACTCTTCGCGGGTGGCAACGCTGTTTTTTCTGATAAGTGCCTGCGCATGGCTGCTGCTCGGCTCGATTGCTGGGCTAACGGCCTCGCTCAAGCTGCATTTGCCCGATTGGCTGGTGCATGAAGCCTGGCAAACTTTTGGCCGTATGCGCACCCTGCACCTGACGGCGGTGTTCTATGGCTGGATTAGCAATGCCTGCCTGGCGGTGATTATTTGGCTCACGCCACGCCTGATGCGTACCCCACTGCGCCACAGCAAGCTGATGGTGCTGGGCGGGGTACTGCTCAACCTCAGCGTGGCCGCTGGCCTGCTGGCCATTGGCTCGGGCTGGACGGATGGCATGGAGTACCTGGAAATTCCCTGGCAAATCGGCATTGTGCTGGCCACTGGCCTGCTGCTGATTGTGTATGCCGTGTTTGCCACGGTACGCAAGCGCCAGGTGGAGGGTTTGTACGTTACCAGTTGGTACCACCTGGCCGCCCTGCTGTGGATTGCCCTGCTGTTTGTGATTGGCAAGCTGCCCGGCGTGCATTACGGCGTACAGCAGGCCACCATGAACTGGTGGTATGGCCACAACGTGCTCGGCCTGTGGTTTACGCCCGTTAGCGTGGGCACGATTTACTACTTTCTGCCCAAGGTGATTGGCCGCCCGGTGCGCTCTTACAACCTGTCGATTCTGGGGTTTTGGACGCTGGCCTTCTTCTACGCCCAGGTGGGCGGTCACCACTTGGTAGGCGGCCCTGTGCCGGGCTGGATGGTGACGCTGTCTATCGTGCAAAGCATGATGATGATTGTTCCCGTGCTGGCCTTCAGCATCAATATGGCTTGTACCTCGCGTGGCCATCTGCACCTGGTGCGCTACTCGCCCACGCTGCGCTTTATGGTTTTTGGGGCGCTGATGTACATGCTGTCTTCCCTGCAAGGCTCGTTTGAGGCGCTGCGCAGCGTTAACCAGGTGGCGCACTTCACCCACTTCACCGTGGCGCATGCGCATTTGGGTGCGTATGCCTTTGTCACTATGGTGATGTTTGGTGCCTTCTACTTCATGCTGCCGCGCCTGCTCCAGCGGGAATGGCCTTTCCCGCGCCTGATTGCCTGGCAGTTCTGGCTGGCGGCCACTGGGGTGATGGTGTACTTCATCAGCCTGACGATTGGCGGCTGGCTGCAAGGGCTGTACATGCTGGATGCGGATAAGCCGTTTATGGATTCCGTCACCGTCACCCTGCCCTATCTGCAATGGCGCAGCGTGGGCGGTGCGCTGATGGTGACTAGCCATCTGCTGTTTGTGGGGCACTTGCTGGCCATGCTGCTGCGCTGGGGGCCACAGCGCCAAGAAGCCGCTTTGTGGCATCAGCCCGCTGCTACGGCTACTAGCACCGCTGCTACCGCTGCCACCCCTCAACCACTGGCCGCTCGCGCCCAGGAGATGCGTCATGGAAAGTGAAGTCAAACTCGCCAGCGGTGCGCTGGCTACCTTGGCCGTTGCCACTGCTGCCCTGGTGGTGCTGCCCTACATCCAAGTGCGTGATGTGCAGCCGCCGCCAGAGCTTAAACCCTATACCGAGCAGGAGCTGCGCGGGCGGCAGGTCTATATCGCCAACGGCTGTGTGTACTGCCACACCCAGCAGCCGCGTGACCCCAGCTTTGGGCCAGACGGCCTGCGCGGCTGGGGTCGCCCCACCGTACCGGCAGATTACAGCTATGACCGCCCTCACCTGCTGGGCAGTATGCGTACCGGCCCTGATTTGATGAACATCGGCGTGCGCCAGCCCAGCCAAGACTGGCATTTAGGCCACCTCTACCAACCGCGTGCTTATGTGCCGGACTCCATCATGCCGGCCTACCCCTATCTGTTCACGCTCAAGCCCCAGGCAGAGGAAGGAGATGTCAGCGTCAAGCTGCCGCCCGGCCATGTACCTGAAGGGCAGGTAGTCATTGCCAACGAGGATGCCGTGGCGCTGGTGCACTACCTGCAAAGCCTCAAGCGTGACTATCCCGTGCTGCCGCCCGAGCCACGCGCCAAGTAGTCACCCCAAGTACAAAAAAAGGAGGATGCGCCATGCCCACCACCCCACGCCAGCCACAGCCCCACCGGCCTGCCACCCCCATGCCCCAGCGACAGCAGCAACGCGAGCACGCCGACCCCGAGGAGTCGCTACGCCCCATGCCGATTGCCGCCGGTGTGGTGCTGCTAGGCATGGTGGTGTTTGGCGAGCTGTATATCCTGAACAACCCCTTAATAGGCAATAGCGACTGGGGCGACCAGCGCACCGCCGCCGTATTGCGCCCCCTCGCCTCTGCCAGCAGTAGCGCAGGTGCAGCAGGCAGCAGCGCGGGCGGGCAAGATGCCGCCGCCATCAACGGCGCAGCCCTGTTTGCCGCCCAATGCGCGGCCTGCCACCAGGCCAATGGCCAAGGGCTGGCAGGCGTATTCCCCCCACTGGCCAAGTCCGAATGGGTGCTGGGCGAGCCTAAGCTGCTGATGAACATCGTGCTGCACGGCCTCGATGGTGATATTGAAGTGCTGGGGCAAAACTACAGCGGCAACATGCCCGCCTTTGCCCAACTGGGCGACGCACAACTGGCCGCTATCCTGACCCACCTGCGCAGTAGCTGGGGCAACCAGGCCAGCGCGATTGAAGCGGCCGACATTGCCGCCGAGCGCAGCGCCAGTGCCGGGCAAACCAGCCCCTATGCAGGCGGTGCAGCCCTGAAGGCGTTGCTGCCCTAGGCGACACAAAGAGAAAAGGAGGCTCCCCACTATGTTTCGCACCGCCTTGGTCTGCCTGCTCTGCCTACTGGGCGGCTACCAAGCCAGCGCCTGGCTCACCCACGACTTTCAAGTCTGGACGGATGAAGGCGCACGCCGCCTGGAAGTTGCCCTGCAACCCATTGCCGCCCCCGCTGTAACGGTAGATGGCCTGGGGCTGGCAGATTTATCTACCGATGCCCCCCCTCCCTCCTGGCAACTACCCGCCGTACTACAAGCCCAAGAAGGCGTGACGATTGCCGATTTTTTCTACACCCGCTGCCAGACCATTTGCCTAAGCCTGGGCAGCAGCATGGCGCAGCTCCAGACGCAACTGCAAACCCTGGCGCAGCAAGACCCGGCCAGCCAAGCCAGCGCCGCCGCAGCCCGGCAAGTGCGCCTGCTCTCCATCAGCTTTGACGGCCAGCATGACCGCCCCGCCATCTTGCAGCCCTACGCCCAAGCACAAGGGGCAGACTTGGCCTGGTGGCGCTGGCTACACCTGCCTGATGCCGCGCAAGAGCAAGCGCTGCTGCGCCAATGGGGCATCGTCGTCATCCCCAACGAACTGGGGGATTTTGAGCACAACGCCGCCTTGCTGGTACTAGATAAGGAAGGCCGCCTGCGCCGCATTTTTGACCTGGGCGAGCAACAACTGGCGCTGAACTACGCCCTGCACCTGGCGCAAACCCAAATGCAGGCCGAAGCCACCCCAACCAGCGCCACGCTCACCCAAACTGCCGCCAACCCTAAAGAGGCGGAGGACAGTTTATGAAGCAGCCCCTGCTATTGCATCTGCTACGCCCTTGGCATCTACCCGCTCTGGGCTTGCTGCTCTTGCTACTGAACTGGGCGCTGCGCGATTGGCTGGAAGCCAGCATGTGGCGGCATATGCTGCTGCAATTTCCCCTGCTGCTGTGCGCGGGTGCGTGGCTGGCCAAAGGCTTGCCCCAGCGCTGGCGGCAGGTTTTGCAGCCGTTCAATCAATCTGGCATCAGCGGCCTGCTGCTGTGCGCAACGGTACTGGCCGTGCTGATGATTCCGCGTGTGCTGGATTTGGCCTTGCGCCAGCCTGAAATTGAGCTGCTCAAACACCTGGCGCTACTGGCCGCAGGCGCTGGCCTGCAACTGTCTTGGCGCTCAGCAGGGCTGGTGCTGCAAAGCTTTTTTCTGGGCAATAGCCTGGCCATGATGGCCATTGTGGGAATGCTCTATATGGAAAGCCCGCTGCGCCTGTGCAATGCCTATTTGCAGGATGACCAAATCCGCCTGGGGCAATGGCTGCTGGGGTGCAGCATTGCCTTGGCGCTGGCCTGGCTGGGGCAGGTGGCTTGGCGCAGTGTGCGGGCTGAGCAGGTGGCTGCCTAAATTACGGCCACTATATGCGCTGAGGCAAGCATAAGCCACTGCCGCTATAATGCCCGGTTTGCCGCTTTTTGCGGCTGGGGTTACCGCCACCCCTTTTTTGGCGAGGTGAGGTTACCAGCAGCACAAGCTGCAAGCTGGTAGCTGTTGCAAAGAATCGGAGTGTCCAAACCATGGCACGCGTATGTGACGTAACGGGCAAAAAGCCCGCAGTGGGACATAAAGTTTCCCACTCCAATATCAAAACCAAACGCCGCTTTCTGCCTAACTTGCAGTACAAGCGCTTCTGGGTCGAGAGCGAAAACCGCTGGGTGCGCCTGCGCGTCTCTAGCGCCGCGCTGCGCCTGATTGACAAAAACGGCATCGAGGCTGTACTGGCCGATATGCGTGCCCGTGGTCAAGCGTAATTTCCAGCAAGTAAAGGAGAAACATCATGGCCACCAAAGGCGGACGCGAAAAAATCAAACTGGTATCTACCGCTGATACCGGTCACTTCTACACCACTACCAAAAACAAAAAAACCATGCCTGAGAAAATGTCGATTATGAAGTTCGACCCCAAGGCACGTAAGCACGTTGAGTACAAAGAGGCGAAAATCAAGTAAGATAGCGCTTTCAGTTCCCCTGAAAAAAACGGCTAATACACACACACGAACGAAACACCCCCTGGTAGATGCAAATCTGCCGGGGGGTTTTCTTTTGTGTACTGGGTCGCTGGGTGGTTGGTGCTTGTATATCCATCAGCTACGGCTGGCCATCCACCCAATAGCCACCGCTTTGGTGCAAAGCCCCGCTGGCTTGCAGGGCATTGAGCAGGTATTGCGCCCACTGCGCATCATCCAGCGGGGCAAAGTAGCGCTGGCGCATCAGCTGCATATAAGGCGTGGCGGCGCACCAGGCACTGGCCTGCTCTTGGCTGGCCTGCTGCCACTCTAGGAATTTGTACTTCAACAACACCTTGGCGGCGTACTGGGCATGGCGCAGGGGGTCGTTGGCAAAGCCTTGCAGCCGCCGACGGGCTACCACTAGCGCCTGTGCTACATCGGTAAAGGGAGCGCCATGGCCGGGGAGCACCAAGGCGGGCTGCAACTGCTCAATCACATCCAAGGTGGCGGCAGCGGCGGCAAAGGCATCTTGCCCTTCTAGCTCGGGAAAGATGATGCCAAAGCCGTTTTCCCACAGCGCGTCGGCAGAAATCAAAATACGCCGCTGCGGCTCAAACAAGATGATGGAATGCGGGTCATGCCCAGCAGCGGCATGGATGCTCCAACAGCGCCCACCCAGCACGATGCGGTGCCCAGGTTGCAGCAGCTTATCGGCACGAAAGGGCGGGCATTCTTGGCCGGTGGGGGTGTAGCTCAGGGCATCGGGGTTCCAGTGGTGGACATGCTCGGCCTGGCCAGGCGCTACCCAAGTCTGCGCCTGTGGCCAAGCCGCTTGCAATGCCGCGTTGCCACCGCAATGGTCGCTGTGCAGGTGGGTGTTGACGATATGCGCCAAGGGCGCAGTGCCCAGAGCCTGCTGCACCAAGGCAAGCGTTTGCGGCGCTTGGCTACAGTGGCCGGTATCGACAACGGCGCTGTGCTCGCCGGTAAACACCACGTTGTTAGAAGACAGCCAATTGCGCTGGAGCCAACGCATCTCTGGCCATAAAAGGGGGTGATGGGGGCTGGGGGTGGAGGTTAT
>JAHAYB010000418.1 GCA_018384835.1 Comamonas sp. | reverse complement strand
GTGTTGATGCAATTGGCTACCGCCCAAGTGGGCTTGGTGTTGGTCAACATCAACCCCGCCTACCGCACGGCAGAGGTGGAATACGCCCTCAATAAAGTCGGTTGCAAAGCGCTGGTGACTATGCCTAGCTTTAAAACCAGCGATTACTTGGGCATGTTGCGCGAACTGGCTCCCGAGCTGAATATGTGTATGCCCACCATGCTGGCCTCCAAGCGCCTGCCCAGCTTGCGCTCTGTGGTTTGGATTGACGTGGCTGGCCAAGGCGAGAACCAGCCCGGCATGTTGCGCTTTTCTGACCTGATGGAGCGTGGCCAGCCTGACGATGCCCGAATCGACCAAATCGCCGCCACGCTGAAGAACACTGACCCCATCAACATCCAGTTCACCAGCGGCACCACCGGCTTCCCCAAAGGCGCAACGCTGACGCATCGCAACATTTTGAACAACGGCTTCTTCATCGGCGAGTGCATGAAGCTCACCGAGCAAGACCGCCTGTGCATCCCCGTGCCGCTGTACCACTGCTTTGGCATGGTGCTGGGCAATCTGGCCTGCTTTACCCACGGCAGCACCATCGTCTATCCCAATGATGGTTTTGACCCCCTGCTGGTGCTAGAGACGGTAGAGGCCGAAAAATGCACCGGTCTGCACGGCGTGCCCACCATGTTCATTGCCGAGCTAGACCATCCGCGCTTCAAAGAGTTTGACCTCTCGACGCTACGCACCGGCATCATGGCTGGCAGCCCCTGCCCGATTGAAGTCATGAAGCGCGTCCAGGCCGATATGCACATGACCGAAGTCACTATCGCCTACGGCATGACCGAAACCAGCCCCGTCAGCTGCCAAAGCAGCACCGATACGCCGCTGGACAAGCGCGTCTCCACCGTCGGCCTGGTGCAGCCGCATCTGGAAGTAAAAATCGTTGACCCCGACACTGGCGAAGTGGTTGCCCCCGGCGTATCCGGCGAGCTGTGTACCAAGGGCTACTCCGTCATGCACGGCTATTGGGGCGATGCCGCACTCACCCGCGAAGCCATTGATGAAGACGGCTTTATGCACACTGGCGACTTGGCCACTATGGATACCGAGGGCTATGTGAACATCGTCGGGCGCATCAAAGACATGGTGATTCGCGGTGGCGAGAACCTCTACCCGCGCGAGATTGAAGAATTTTTGTATCGCCACCCTAAAGTTCAGGACGTGCAAGTGGTTGGCGTGCCCGACACCCGCTACGGCGAAGAGCTATGCGCCTGGATTATTACCAAGCCCGGCCAGAGCCTGACGGAAGAAGAAGTCCGCGAATTTTGCAAAGGCCAAATCGCGCATTACAAAGTGCCGCGCTATATCCAGTTCGTCAGCGAGTTCCCCATGACGGTGACGGGCAAGATTCAGAAATTCAAAATCCGTGAAGCGGTGATGGAGCAGCTGCAACTGCAAGCCGCACAGACCGCATAAAACCAGCACCGTACATCACTGCATAACTGCACCTTATTCATCCAACGAAAGGAGACTCAGAGCATGAGCACCAGCAAACTCAATCCGCGCTCGGCGGACTTTCAGGCCAACGCCGCCGCGATGCAGGCTTTGGTCGATGACCTACGCGCCCAATGCGAAAAAATCGCTCAAGGCGGCGGCGACAACGCCCGCGCCAAGCATCTAGCGCGTGGCAAGCTGCTGCCGCGTGACCGGGTGCAGCAATTGCTAGACCCCGGCTCGCCCTTTTTGGAAGTAGCCCCCCTGGCCGCGCTGAATATGTACAACAACGATGCCCCCGGCGCTGGCCTGATTGCTGGCATTGGCCGCGTGGCCGGCATCGACTGCATGGTGGTGTGTAACGATGCCACCGTTAAAGGCGGCACCTACTACCCCATGACGGTGAAGAAGCACCTACGCGCCCAGGAAATTGCCCAACAAAACAAGCTGCCCTGTATCTATCTGGTCGATTCGGGCGGTGCCAACCTGCCCAACCAAGACGATGTCTTCCCCGACCGTGACCACTTTGGCCGCATCTTCTACAACCAGGCGAATATGAGCGCCCAAGGCATTGCCCAGATTGCCGTGGTCATGGGTAGCTGCACGGCGGGCGGCGCTTACGTGCCCGCCATGAGTGATGAATCCATCATCGTGAAAAACCAGGGCACGATTTTCCTGGGTGGCCCTCCACTGGTGAAGGCCGCCACCGGGGAAGTGGTCAGCGCTGAAGACTTGGGCGGCGGTGATGTGCACACCCGTTTGTCTGGCGTGGCCGACCATCTGGCAGAAAACGATTTGCACGCCCTGGCACTGGCGCGCAAAGCCGTCTCTCACCTGAACAAGGGCAAGGCTGGCAACCCTGCCGACATTGCGCCCCAGCCCCCGCTGTTCAAGGCCAAGGAGTTGTACGGCGTGATTCCCACCGACACGCGCAAGCCCTTTGATGTGCGTGAAATCATCATCCGCATCGTTGATGGCAGCCAGTTTGACGAATTCAAGTCGCGCTTTGGCACCACCTTGGTCTGCGGCTTTGCCCATATCGAGGGGATGCAAGTGGGCATCATTGCCAACAACGGCATTCTGTTTAGCGAGTCGGCGCAGAAGGGGGCGCACTTTATCGAACTGTGCTGCCAGCGCAAGATTCCGCTGGTGTTCTTGCAGAACATCACCGGCTTTATGGTGGGGCGCAAGTACGAAAACGAAGGCATTGCCCGCCACGGTGCCAAGCTGGTGACGGCAGTGGCCACGGCCAGCGTGCCCAAATTCACCGTCATCATTGGCGGCAGCTTTGGCGCAGGCAACTACGGCATGTGTGGCCGCGCTTACAGCCCGCGCTTCTTGTGGATGTGGCCGAATGCGCGTATCTCCGTGATGGGCGGGGAGCAAGCTGCCAGCGTGCTGGCCACCGTTAAGCGTGACGGCATCGAAGCCAAGGGCGGTAACTGGAGCGCTGAGGAAGAAGAAGCCTTCAAAGCCCCCATTCGCGATCAGTACGAAGAGCAAGGCCACCCTTACTACGCCAGCGCCCGCCTGTGGGACGACGGTGTCATTGACCCTGCCGACACCCGCCGCGTGCTGGCGCTGGGCTTGGCTACCACACGCAACGCGCCGATTGAAGACACCAAGTTCGGCCTGTTCCGCATGTAAGCGGGCAGGGCAAAGAATCCAAAGGAATCATCATGACCCGTGCTGTGATTACCCAAGTGAATGCTGGCGTAGCCACCATCACCCTGAGCCAGCCTGAAATCCGCAACGCCTTTAGCGATGTGGTGATTGCCGAAATCACCGCCGCGTTTGCCGCCGTCAGCCAGCGCGACGATGTACGCGCCGTGGTACTGGCCGCAGAGGGCAAAGCCTTTTGCGCCGGTGGCAACCTGAACTGGATGCGCGAAATGGCCGACTACACCCGCGAAGAAAACATTGCCGACGCGGGCAAGCTGGCCGCCATGCTAGAGACGATTTACCGCTGTCCCCACCCCACCATTGCCCGCATTCAGGGCGATGTCTATGCCGGTGGCATGGGGCTGGTCTCGGCTTGCGATATGGCGGTGGCGGTGGAATCGGCGGGCTTTTGCCTATCGGAAGTAAAGATTGGCCTTATCCCCGCCACGATTGCCCCCTACGTGCTGCGGGCGATGGGTGCGCGTGCTGGTCACCGCTACTTCCTGACCGGCGAGCGTTTTGACGCGCAAGAGGCGCTGCGCATTGGCTTTATCCACCAATTAGTCGCGGCGGACGATTTAGATGCTGCCGTTGATGGCCTGCTAAAAAACCTGCTATCCGCTGGCCCCGCCGCCGTGCGCGCCTGCAAGCGCCTGGTGCAAGACGTGGCCGAGCGCGAAATGACCGCCGCGCTCACCGCCCGCACTGTAGAAAGCATTGCCGACATCCGCGCCAGTGCTGAGGGCAAGGAAGGCGTGCAGTCCTTCCTGCAAAAGCGCAAGCCCAATTGGTTGGGTTAATGGCTGGGTTCATAGCCGGGTTAAGCGCAACTGCGCATTGAAAGAATTTGTGAGGCAAGAAATGTTTAAGAAAATCCTGATTGCTAATCGCGGTGAAATCGCCTGCCGCGTAGCCGCCACCGCCCGCCGCCTGGGTGTGCAGACCGTGGCCGTGTATTCCGATGCGGATGCCGATGCCAAGCATGTGGTCGCCTGTGATGAGGCCATCCACATTGGCGGCAGCGCCCCCAAGGACAGCTATTTGCAATGGCAGCGCATCATTGACGCGGCCAAGGCCACCGGTGCTGAGGCCATCCACCCTGGCTATGGCTTTTTGTCAGAAAACGAAGACTTCGCCAAGGCCTGCGCCCAGGCGGGCGTGGTGTTTATCGGCCCGCCCGCCAGCGCTATTTTGGCGATGGGCTTGAAAGCCGAATCCAAGCGCCTGATGGACAAAGCCGGTGTGCCCCTAGTGCCCGGCTACCAGGGTGAAGACCAAGACCCCGCCCTGTTGCAGCGCGAGGCCGACTCCATTGGCTACCCCGTGCTGATTAAAGCCAGCGCAGGCGGCGGCGGCAAGGGCATGCGCTTGGTCGAAAAAAGCGAAGACTTCGCCAGCGCCCTGGAATCGTGCAAGCGCGAAGCCATCAACAGCTTTGGTAACGACGCGGTGCTAGTCGAAAAATATGTTTTGCGCCCACGCCACATTGAAATTCAGGTGTTTGGCGACACGCATGGCAACTGCGTTTATCTGTTTGAGCGCGATTGCGCCGTACAGCGCCGCCACCAGAAGGTGCTGGAAGAAGCCCCCGCCCCAGGCATGACCCCTGAGCTGCGCCAGCAAATGGGCGAGGCCGCCGTAGCCGCTGCCAAAGCCGTAGGCTATGTAGGCGCTGGTACGGTGGAATTTATCGTTGAGCAGCCCGGCGGCTACGAGCACCCCGAGCAAATGAAGTTCTACTTCATGGAGATGAACACCCGCTTGCAGGTGGAACACCCCGTCACCGAAGCCATCACCGGTGAAGACTTGGTGGAATGGCAACTGCGTGTTGCCAGCGGTCAGCCTCTGCCCAAGCGTCAGGACGAGCTGCGCATCATCGGCCACGCCATCGAGGCGCGTATCTGCGCGGAAAACCCCGACAACCAATTCCTGCCCGCCACCGGCACGCTGCACTACTACCGCAAGCCCGTACACAGCGCCTTTGAGCGCAGCGACATCCGTTTTGACGACGGCGTGCGCGAGGGCGATGCCATCAGCCCCTTCTACGACAGCATGATTGCCAAGCTCATCGTGCGCGGTGATGACCGTGAGCAAGCCTTGGCACGCATGGATGCGGCGTTGGCGCAGACCCATATCGTCGGTCTGGCTACCAACGTGCAGTTCTTGCGCTATGTGCTGGCCAGTGATGCCTTTGCCCAGGCCAAGCTGGATACCGCCCTGATTGAGCGCGAGCGTGATGTGCTGTTCAACCAAGACAAAATTGGTCTGGAACTGGCCGTGGCCGCCGCCGTGGCGCAAACCGTGCTGGCGGAACAAGCCCAGCAAAGCGCCGACCCATTCAGCCGCACCGATGGCTTTCACACCCACGGCGCTGCCAGCCGCCGTGTCGATTTGGAATACCAAGGCCAGTCTGTAGTGGCGACGCTGCGCTACCAGCGCAACGGCTTGCTGCTGCAAATTGGCGATGGCGCGTTGCAGCCCCTGCGCATCAGCGCCCGCGAAGATGGCAGCATCGACCTGCGCTATGGGCAGCAGCGCGAAGTGGTATTCAACTACGCCCTGGGCGAGACGGAATACCTGTTTAGCCGCCGAGGCTCGACCCAGATTGTGGAGCTGGACATGCTGGCCCAGGCCGGCCAAGGCGCGGGTGACGCGGGCCGCTTGAGCGCCCCCATGCCGGGCAAAGTGGTGTCGTTTGCCGTGAAAGCGGGCGACACAGTGACCAAGGGCCAACCCCTGGCCGTGATGGAAGCCATGAAGATGGAGCACACCGTGGCCGCCCCCGCCGATGGCGTAGTGCAAGAGCTGCTGTTTGCCCCCGGCGACCAAGTCGCTGAGGGTGATGAGCTGTTACGCTTGCAGCTTGCTGAATAAATACGCTTTAAAGCTCTAACTCTGAAGTCACGACGGGCTTGGGCTTGATGTTCCAAGCCCGTCTTTTTTGTTTATGGCCTTTGTTGCCGCACCCTAAGTTTTTCACACTCCCAACCCAGGAGAACCACTATGAGCACCCCCACTAAAGTCCGCTTAATTGATGTTGGCCCCCGCGATGGCCTGCAAAACGAAAAGCAGCCTGTACCTGCCGCCGTCAAAATCGAGCTGGTTCAACGCCTGCAAGAAGCAGGGCTAAAGGAAATTGAAGTCACCAGCTTTGTCAGCCCCAAATGGGTTCCGCAAATGGGCGATAACGCCGAGGTGATGGCGGGTATCCAGCGTAAGGAGGGCGTGCGCTACAGCGTACTCACCCCCAATATGAAGGGCTTTGAAGCAGCGCTAGAGAGCAAGCCCGATGAAATCGTTGTCTTTGGCGCAGCCAGCGAAGCCTTTAGCCAGAAAAACATCAATTGCAGCATTGCCGAAAGCATCGAACGCTTCGCCCCCGTGGTGCAAGCAGCGCTGGCCGCCGGGGTTGCCGTGCGCGGCGCGATGAGCTGCACCGTAGGCTGCCCCTATGAAGGCGATATTGCCCCCCAGCAAGTGGGCTATCTGGCTGGCTTGATGAAGGGCATAGGCGTGCAGCGCGTCGATGTGGCCGACACCATTGGCGTAGGCACACCCCTGGCCGTGCGCCGCGCTATTGAAGCCACGCTAGCGCATTACGACATTGACAACATTTCCGGCCACTTCCACGACACCTACGGCCAGGCGCTGTCTAACACGCTGGC